>NZ_JBFBEZ010000005.1:0-267584 GCF_040701725.1 Streptomyces sp. NPDC093109 | reverse complement strand
GAAAGGGCTCGCACTTTCTCGCCTTCCTCGGCCTGGCCGCCGCCCTGACCTGCTACAAGAAGCTCGCGAAACTTGCCACGTGAGACACACTCTTAACGGTTCTTCTGGGCAGTGCCAAGTTCGCCGTTCCGAGGACGCTATCGCCAACTCCCCTGGCATGCAAGGTTGTTGGGTGATCCGATTTGGCAATTCTGGGCGGATGGAAGCCCGAGGCTCTGACGAGAGTTGCACTGCGATGCAGTAGCATGACGCTCCGTGTTCGAGGTGGAGCTTGAGTGGGAGGCCCTCGGAGGTGTTCCGCGAGCGGCGATATTCGCTTTTTTGGTGAAACGTGCACCAGTTGGGCGATTCGGGCATTTTTCATTGGCACTTCAATTCCGAGTGCAGCCTCGGTGATGTACAACGACGTTGTCGGGTTCGTTGATTGTCAAATGGACAGGTATCGTGGATGCTTCCCCGATGTGTCGAACGTTCGGCTGAGGAGCGGCGATGGTGGATGGTGGCGAGGACTTCGGTCCCTGGTTGGCGCGACAGTTGCGACGACTGGGCATCAGTCAGGCGGAGTTGGCCGACCGGGTTGGTCTGACGCGCGCCGCGGTTTCGGCGTGGATCACCGGGCGGGCGGTTCCGCGTGAAGAGACGATGCGTCTCATCGCGGAAGCCATAGGTACGGATCCGGGAACGATCCACACCCGTACGACGGATGCCGTGTCCGGTGGCCCCACCTCGTGGTACCACCGGCCTGCCCACCGTGACGGCGGACGGGAATTCGGAAATGCTGCCGCCTTCGCCTTCGAGGCCGATGTCGAGATCCTCGCGCGTGAGGCCACTCAGAATAGTCTTGATGAGCGTTGGGATCGTAGTCGACCTGTTCGGGTTCGATATACGTTGCATGAATTGACGGGGGAGTCGTTGGCGCGCTTCAAGGAAGCGCTCGGATGGGATTCGTTGCGGCCGCATTACGAAGCCTCGGCTCGGCAGGAGCAGAAAGTCGGACGAATTATCGCCGACGGGCTGCGGGACATGACTGAGCGGGATCGACTCGTGTTGCTCAGGGTGGACGACTACAACGCGTCGGGCCTCACCGGGGACGACTACGAGGACGGTCGGTTCGCCGCTGTCGTACGTCGTCAGCTCGACAGCCACAAGTCGAACGAGGGCGCCGGCGGTTCCTACGGGCTGGGCAAGGCCACCTTGTGGGCCACCAGTCGGCTCGGACTTGTGCTGATCAACTCGACTCTCTCCGAGCCCCACGAGGGCCGGACCGAGCGCCGCCTCATCGGGCGCCTCGATCTCCCTTGGCACGTGGTCGACGGCGACGCCTGGGCAGGGCCTGCCTGGTTCGGTGAACCCGACACCGCGCCGGGCAGCGAGAATGTCGCACGATCCTGGTGGGCGGACGAGGCGACGGTGGATGGGCTCTGGCTCACGAGGGAAAGCCGTGAGCCAGGTACGTCATTCCTCATTGTCGGTGCTCACGATGTGGCGAGTCGACCGGCTGATTCCGCCGACGAAGACAGTGATGACGAATCGGTACAGGCCATGCACAAGAAATTGGTGCACGCGCTCGCGGACAATTTCTGGGCGGCGATGTCATCGGGCGCCGGCGCCGCCCCTTTGCTCGAGGCTTCGGTGCGGACGATGCGCAACGGCACCGTATTGGTCGAGGAACAACGTGTCGATCCGCGTCTGTTCCAGCCCTCGCGCACGAGGGCTCTCAGGGCGTACTTCGACGGCGAAACCGTCGACCGGCTCACCGAGACGGGCCAAGTTGCCATGGTCAAGGTTCCGCTGAAGGTTCCGCCCTCGCGAGGGCGCGGTAAAGCGGTCGAGCATGAGGCTGTGTTGTTGGTGACGGCGGCGGAAGACGCCGACGGAAGACCGAACCACATCGTCAGCATGCGCGGCAGCCGAATGAAGGTGAAATCCGTACGAGTGCCCGGCCTTCCGCTGGGCACCGACCCGTTTCAGGCGGTACTGCTGGCCGGGCAGGCGGCAGAGACCGAGACTGTCGACGCGGCGCGGGCCGAGGCGTTCCTGAGGGCGTCGGAACCGCCCGAGCACGATAAATGGGGTCAGACGGACGAGCTTCGTGCCACGTACTTGCCAACGGCTCACCGGCGGATCACGGAGTTCACCCGGGCGGCGAACAGCGCGGTACGGGACTTGGTGGTACGACGCAGGGAGCAGAACGAGGAAGGGCCCAAGGCGCTTCGTGATCTGCTGCGCCTCGACGGAGTGCCTGCGGGGGGAGCGAAAGGGGGAGGGTTCCCTACGGTCGTCGACGTTGATGCGTTCGTTGACCCGGACGGGGCGTGGCAGGTGGATGTCGAGGTCAAGTTGCCGGCTCGGCAGGACTCCTGGGTCATGAGCCCCGTCGCGAAGTTCGACGTTCGTTCGGGCGGGCGTCCGTCGATTTCCTGGGCAAGCGTCGTCGGTGGGGAGAACTGCCGGTTCGTCGACGGTGCGCTTCACTTCAAACCCGGTGCGCGTAGCGCCTCGTTCACAGCGACGACGGACGTGTCGACACATCCTGTCCGTGCCGCCCTGGCAGGTCTGTTCGTCGATCTACAGAAGTCCAAGGGGGTATCCGCGTGAGGGTGTTTCCGTATCGCACGTTGGCCGGCGAGGTCTCTCTTCGGGTGACGGCAGTGAAGCAGGATCAGTACAAGGTGGACACGTCCGCGTTCTCCAACGACGAACGCGTTGTCGCTCTTCATCAGCTGGAGAGGGAGGATTGGAAGCGCGCCAGGATCAGTGTCGCCGCCACGTTGCCCGTCAGGGAGCTGGATGAAGGGCCCTGGCAGGATGTGACCGTGGTCGCAGTGCTGACGGAGAAGGCGACCAACGTGCGCAGGACCGCTGTTCTCCAGCGCGAGCGCAGAGACAGCGGGGCGTGGGCCGGACACATCCGGCTCTGGAGAGACGCCCACCGCAGTCAGGCGGAGCTGTCCGTGACGGTCACAGCCACGGTCGACGATGTTCCCGGTCGTGTCATCGGAGGCTCGGAGGAGAACTGGGTGATCGACCTCACCTCCCGGACCCCCGTTCGGCGGCGCGAACTCCACATCGACCAGGTCAACTTCGTCAAGGGACCCTACGAGTGGCTCCATGCCTACAAGGACGCACCGTGGCTGGTGGAGACATCCGGAGACATTCCGACGGTCCGCATCAATACAGGATTCGAAGGCGTTTCGGAGCTGCTCAATTCCGGCGGCAGCCCCTTGGAACAGGCTGTTCGGGACATGCTTGCCGCCCAGATCGCCACCGATGTGTGGACGGCGGTGTTCCACTCGACCGTCAGCGACCTGGAGCCGGACGACGAGGGCTACCCGCAGTGGCCCGGCGGATGGCGGGACACGGTACTCCGGGGGATGCTTTCCGACGTACTTCCCGGGCTGTCCGCGTCGGACGCTCTGAATGAAATACATGTTCGTCGCCAGGAATCGTCCGGCTGGAGCGAACTTCAGCCGCGTATCAATCATGCGGCGACGCGACGGGCGAGGGTTGCCAGAAACCTCGGCACCGCACTTCGCGTACTCGACGCATCGCAGAAGGAGAGCAGAGCGTGACCGAGAAGCCCGAGCCGCTCCCGGACCGATTGGCGCTCCTGTCCGACATGAACGCGGTCAAGTACATCAGTTCGGGTGTGCGATCCGGTCGGGAGGATCCTCCGTATATCGAACTGGGTCGGAGCGTTGTGTCATTGCCCGACAATGATGTGCGCCTACGTGTTGAACCGGTGCGGGACCTGATCGACGATGTCCTGTACCTCTATCGAGACGACGTACGGACCCGGGCCGACGCCTGGCTCGCACCACGGCTGCATGCGGCTCTGCGGCTGACCCGTCGGGAGGCCGCCGACGAGGGCTTGTGGAACCACCTGGCTCTGGCTGTCGCGCCGGATTACGTGGTGTGGCGCCATCTGCCGACCACCGGCAAGGACGGCCTCCCACCGATGGTCACGGCCAGCAGATTCCGCGGCGCCCACTACACGCAGGCGTTCTCGCGTCTGTGGTGGGCGGCGGAGCTGTTCCGTAACGGGCCTGATTACGGGCCGGCCGTGGTGGCGTGCGGCAACCAGGATGTCCTCAACACCGTGCTGAGGTTGGACGTCATCGACCACCGCCCCACGGTTCAGGCATTGATAAAGCTGGTGGACCAGGGCGTCGCGTATACCGGACGCGAAGTGAACGCGCTGGCCACGGTGGTCAACTCCGCCGCGAGCACTCTGTTCTACGACGTGTTGGCGGCGGACGACGACTGGTACGGCGATGCCATGGAGGAGTGGATCGGTGGCGCGGAGCACGCACCCCCGGTGTCGCGCAGGACTCTGCCTGAGGGGCCCGATGACGGGAAGGTTCCGGAGGAGGCTGTGTACGCGCTGGTGGAACGCTTCCACGAGCTGTTCCGCGAGGCACCGGTCCGTGGCCGGCAGGAGCCCCCGGAGCCGGACTGAGCGTCCTGGCCCATATCACGCATGCACATGATCACGTGAGTTCCGCTCACCGACAGCGCTGGGACGTCGGGTCTGGGGCGGTGTCCTGCGGAGAAGCGGAACTTCGTGGGCAAGATCGAGATCGAGGTCCAACGCGGCGGCGAGGACATGCGCGGCGAGACGCGGTGGGATCGCGTTGCCGATCTGCTGCGCGACATCGCCACCGGTCCACGGATACGAGGCGGGGAAGGTCTGCAACATCCCTGCCTCTGCAGGGGAAAAGCGGGGAAGCTCCACATCAAAATCGGGTGTACGTACCCGATTGCGTGAGATCTTGCCGGTGACGGTGGCGGACGGCTGGTGCGAGTAGCGGAGGCCGCGTGCTTTGGGGTCTCCGCCGGTGCCGTAGTTGGAGATGACGACGAAGGGATACGACCGGTCGAGGGCCTCGCCCATGGTCCTCCAGGGGCGTAGATCCGGGTTCCCGAGCGTGGGTTCCTGACCCTTCCGGTAGCGCTGATGGGTCGGAGCGGGCAGTGCGGCTGTGCCGTTCAAGCGTGCGATCAGAATGGCGCGGCGCCGAGTCTGCGGTACCCCGAACTCCTCCGTGTGCAGGACGCCGGTGTCCACCGAGTAGTCGTACTTGCGGAGCACCGTGCCCACTGCTTCCCACACTGGCATGACGGCCGGCACCTGTTCCAGCACGATCGCCTCGTAGGGGCGATGTAGCTCAATTGCGCGGAGCGCCCATCGCAGGGGTTCCAGAACCAAGCCGGTGCGTACATCGTCGAGACCGTCGAGATCCTTACTGATGTTGGCACCGGTTGCCAAGCGCTCGACGAGCCGGAGGACGTCGTCCAGGGCTCGGCGTCCAGCTCCGGAGCCCGCGACGGTATAGGTCTGACAGGGGGGGCCACCTGCAAGGACGTTAGCGCTTTTGAAGTTCTCCGGGCCGTAGGCCCGTACATCGCCCTCGAACGTTTCCAAGCCGGCGTTCCGACGTGTGGCGCAAGCGTTCGCGTCCCACTCGATGCCGGCGACAGGGAGATTCAGTTGCTGCGCGGCGACATCCAGTCCACCCGGCCCGGCGAAGAGGTCGACGATCTCGACGGCGGGCACGTGGTCTCCAGGCGGTGATGGTAAGCGGATGTCGGCAGCGGTGATTGGAAGGCGCTGCCGTTTCTGATCCAGAGGCCTGCCGTCGCAGTGCGACAGAATACCCTCCTGATCAAGACGGCCAAGCCATCGACGCCCCTGCATCTCTGTTTCAACGCTTTCGTCATGCTATGTCTTGTTGGTCGGTTTCATTGTTGCATTGAAGCTCTTGGTCGATCCCATCACGCGCACAATGCCTCTGCGATGGACTTTCCCAAAGCTCTACCGACTGCCGGTGGTGACGCATGGCCGATCTGCCGGGCTCTGACAGTCTTCCTGCCGGCGAAATGCCAGTCCTCCGGAAATGCCTGGATCACGGCTGTCTGCTCCACCGTGAGCTTCTTGAGGGGGGATCCGGATGTGTCGGACTCCTGGACGCCGTCCGGCCCGGGAACCTCGTCGCTCAACGCGTTTCCGTTGATACCCATCCTCGCCCATGCCTTCTTGCTGCCGGTCAGACCGAGGTCGGCGCCCCCGCGATTCTCGGATCCCCCCACGAGGGTGGGCGCCACGCGGTCAGCTGTGTGAGCCCAGGCGGCGGCACCGGGCCAGCCTCGTGCGGACATGGAGACGCGGAGCGCCTCGCCCGCGCTGGTGTGTCTTTCCACGGTGGGTGCCGGAGGCAGATAGGTTCCCGACCGGGCGCCCTTCAGAGCCACCAGGATGCCGTGCTTCCGTTCCTGCGGTACACCGAAGTCGGCCGCGTTGATCACGAACCAATGGAACCCGTATCCCAGGTGGATGAGCTCCTTCTCCATGTACTCCCGTAGCCCCTCGAATTCGGGCGCGTCCACCAGTCCCGGAACGTTCTCGACAAGGAGTGCCCTGGGCTGCATACCGTGCAGAAGGAGAATAGTGGCCTTGAGGAGCTGAAGCTCTTTCTCGCCGTCCGGCCTGCCCTGTGTAGCTGCGGATTTCACCCGGGGCAACCCGGCGGAGAGGAGATCCACGTCGTACGTCTCCTGGTGCTCCGACGGGTCGAAGTCGAGGAGATCCATCTCCAGGATGTTCCACGAGCGCCGGTTCGCGCGCAGCGTCTCGCAGGCGACGGCCTTGTTGTCCAGTACCAGAACGGGGTCGAAGCCCGCCTGTTCCAGTCCCAGTGCCAGCCCGCCGGCCCCCGCGCACACATCCACGGATCTGAATCTCCTCACGGCATGTCCCCCTCATGTCGCTGACTCTTCGCAGCTCGACCTCGAATCACGGCCGCCGCTACCTCGTCGGCCACGGTTCCGGACGCCTCGTGCTCCCAGAACCGTAGGACAACCCAACCGAGATCTGCCAGGTGCTCCGTGGTCTCCCGGTCCCTGGCCATGTTGCGGTCGAGTTTCTCCCTCCACCAGGCCGCGTTCGCCTTCGGTTGTGTCGCGTGCTGCGGGCAGCCGTGCCAGAAGCAACCGTCCAGGAAGACCGCGATCTTGACCCGGGGGAAGACGATGTCGATCGTCCGCCGTGGCATGTCGGGCACGCGCATGTTGACGCGGTAGCGGTAGCCGGAGGCATGGAGAAGCTTCCGTACGGCTACTTCCGGTGCGGTGTCCCGAGAAGTCTGGCGACTCATGCGGGCGGAGACACCGGGAGATGAGGGTTTTGCTGTGCTCATGGCTCCTGCGCGCCCCTGGGAACGGGGGCGGGGCGTGGTCGGGCGGAAAGGGGCGGCGTACGGGGCGTTTCGGGTGGTTACGACGCGCCGTGGCACTTGCCGTACGTGGCTTCCGCGCCGCACCAGCAGGGGGCGTTTTTGGCCGGGGGCCAGGGGGTGGCTCGGCCTCGGGCTGCGAGGGTGGTGGCGTATTGGGGGAGGAGTGGGGGGTGGGCGGGGGAGGACTGTTCCGAGGCGGCGAAGGCTTCGTAGGACGGGACCGTGGCGGTGACGATGCCCAGGTTGGGGGTGCCGGTGGCGGCCAGGTCGCGTAGGGAGGACTCCAGGTCGGCCAGGTGGGCCTCGTGGGTGGGGTATTCGATGGTGAGGGCCGGGTAGGTGGTCAGCAGTTCCGTGAGTTCAGCGGTTGGCCAGTGGAGGAGTGCTACCGGGAACGGGCGGGACAGGGCCGTGCGGTAGGAGCCCAGTTCGGCGCGGAGGCGGGTGATCTCGGCCTGCAGCTCGGCCGGGTTGTCGGAGCCCAGGGCCCAGAGGCGCTTCGGGTCGTGGAGTTCGTCCAGGGGGACCGGCGCCGGGTTGATGTGGTCGGCGCGCGCGTCCAGGGCGTCGTGGTCCAGGCCCAGCAGGCGGCGGACGCGGTGGCGGCCGATCAGCAGGGACTGGGTGGGGTACGGGACGTCCTCGTCCGGCGCCAGGAGGAGCTTCAGCGCCGTGGTGAAGGAGGCGTGGGCTGCCTCCAGCTCGTCGTGGGCCTCCAGGGTCTCCGCGACGATCTCCCACGGTGCCGGTTCCAGCGGGGCCGCCGCGCGCAGGCCCTCGATGATCGCGCGGGCCTCCGCCTCGTGGCCGTACTCCCACAGGTTGGCCGCCTTCAGCGCCTTGACCAGGTGGGGGTGGTCCGGGGAGCCCGCCAGGAGGCTGTCGTAGAGGCCGGTGGCGCGGGATCGGTCGCCGGCCAGTTCGAGATGGGCCGCCGCCCGGAGGAGCAGGGGCTCGTTGTCCTCGGGGTACTGGGTCGCGGTGCGCAGCAGGCGCTCGGCTTCCGCGGTGTGGTCGGCAGGCAGCATGTCTGGGCGCATGATGCACACCGTACTGCCGTGCGGCGTACCGGCGGAGGGGGACCGGGCCCCGGTTTTCCGCCGGGTTCGCCGGCCGGGGTCGCTGTTTGTTCTGGTTCCCTCTCCGGGCTTCGGGTCGGCGCCGGCTCCGCTCCTTCCCGTATCACCGGATACCGTCCTCAAGTGCTCCGACACCGTCCGCACCTGCTCTGGCTCCTGGTGCCCTTCGTCCTGTTCCTCGTCGCGCTGCCCTGGGTGAACCGGGTCCGGCCCGTCGTTCTCGGGCTGCCGTTCCTTGCGCTCTGGCTGCTCGGCGCCACTCTTCTGACCCCGCTGGCCGCCCTGCTCGCCTGGCGTGGGGATCAGCGGTTGCGGCGGGACAGGGGCAGGGAGAGGGAGCGGTCGCGGTGAATGCCTTTGTCGCCACTACCGTCTTCGGCGTCTTCATGGTCGGCACCGTCGTTCTCGGGCTGCTCGCCGTCCGCCGCGGCGGCGGAGGCGGCGGAGGCGGGCTCGCCGAGTGGTCCGTCGGCGGGCGCAGCCTCGGCACCGTCTTCATCTGGGTGCTGATGGCGGGCGAGAGCTACACCAGTTTCAGCTACCTCGGCGCCGCAGGCTGGGGGTACAACTACGGCGCGCCCGTCCTCTACGTCGTCGCGTACATGTCCTGCGGTTACGCGCTCGGCTACCTCGTCGGCCCCATGCTCTGGCGCTACGCCCGCCGCCACGAACTCGTCGGGATCACCGACATCATCGCCCACCGTTACGGCCGGCCCTGGCTCGGCGCTCTCGTCGCTGTTCTGGTTACCGTTTTCCTCCTTCCCTACATCCAGCTCCAGATCACCGGCATGGGCGTGGTCGTCTCGACCATCTCCTACGGCGCGATCAGCCTCCACTGGGGCTACTTCATCGCCTTCGCGGTCACCACCGGCTTTGTCGTGGTGAGCGGGCTGCGCGGCAGCGCCTGGGTCTCGGTGCTCAAGGACGTCCTGGTGATCGGGACGCTGGGGTTCCTCGCCGTGTACGTACCCCTGCACTACTTCGACGGGTACGGGCCGCTCCTCGACCGGCTCGTCGCCGAGAAGGGCGAGTGGCTGACCCTGCCCGGGCACGGGGGAACGGGCAACGGTGGAAGCGGGGGAAGCGGTGGGAGCGGGCTGGGGGTGGGGTGGTTTATCAGCACCTCGCTTCTTAACGCGCTCACTGTTGTTATTTTCCCCACCACCGTCGCCGGCTACCTCGGCGCCCGCGACGCCGACGTGCTGCGCCGCAACGCGATCTGGCTGCCCGCCTACAACGTCCTCCTCTTCGTCCCGATGCTCCTCGGCATGGCCGCGCTCTTCGTCGTCCCCGGCCTCTCCGGCGCCGACTCCAACCTCGCGCTCTTCCGGCTCGTCGTCGACTCGCTGCCCGCCTGGGCGGTCGGCCTCATCGGGGTCGCCGCGGCCCTCTCCTCGATTGTGCCGATGGCCGTGTTCATGCTGGTCATCGGCACGATGTGGGGGCGCAGCGTGCTCTCCCTGCTCCCGCGCCGACGGTCCGGGCAGGGGCAGAAGGGCGCCGCGCAGGTGGTTGTCGTCGTGGCGGGCGCGATCGCGCTGGGGCTGACGTACGGGGCGCCCCAGACGCTCGTACGGCTCTCGCTCATCTCGTACGAGGGCATGGCGCAGCTCCTTCCGCTTCTGCTGCTGGGGCTGATGTGGCGCCGGTTCACGCTGGCCGGCGGGGTGAGCGGGCTGGTCGTGGGGGTGGCGACGGTGGCCGCCCTGGTGTTCAGCGGCCACGATCCGGTGTGGGGGACGAACGCGGGCCTGGTCGCCCTCGCCGCGAACCTGGCGGTCGCGCTGGCGGTGACGTACGCGGGGAAGGCCGACGCCCTCGACGGCCGGCCCGACAGCGACGTACTCGCCCACGACTCGCTGGACTCCCTCGATTCTCCTGATTCCTCGGGCGCGCTCGATGGCGGCGCGTCCTCTCGTGTATAACGGCTGGGACTGCCGTAAACGCGGCGGCGTCTGCCGCGAGAGAGGAGAGGAACCCGTGGATCCCGTGGACCCCCTGGATCTCAGCGCCTACCGGCTGCTGCGCCGCACCGGCCTGCTCCTCTTCCTCCTCACCGAAGTCCTCCTCCTCGACGCCGGCAGCCTCTCCGCCGCCGTCGCCCTCGCGGCCACCGCCGCCGCCGGTTCCGCGCTCGCCCTCTGCGCCGTCATCAGCGCCCGTACGGTGCCCGCCGTGCCGAGCCAGCGGGTACGGACGGCCATCCGCGACCGCGAGCAGCGCACCGCGTTCCTGCCGCAACGGGATCCGGATGCCTCGGGCCGCACCAGGCCCCGGGCGCCGGGGCGCGGCCTCGCGACGCTCGCGTACGCGTAGGGCGGCGCTCGGTCCGGCTGTCTGGCCGTCCGGCGGATTCGTTCCGTTGATATGCCGTGATATCCCGTGGTTTCTCGGGGTTTCTCGGGGTTTCGTGGGGTTCCCGCCGGGTCGCCGCCGTTCCTGAACGCTGCCCTTCCCCGCGCGCGCGTCGTCATGCCGTATCCCCGTTTCCGGCACGACGAGACCCCTCGGAGGGCTCACCATGTCCGCCTTCTTCTCCGCCTTCGCCCATCTGGTCGGGCAGCTGGCCGATCTTCTCCAGCCGCTCTTCCACACCGGTTCAGCCGCCGCGGCGATCATCCTCTTCACCGCCTGCGTACGGCTCGCCGTCCACCCGCTCTCCCGGGCCTCCGCGCGCGGCCAGAAGGCCCGTACGCGGCTCGCGCCGCAGATCGCCGAGTTGCGGCAGAAGCACGGCAAGAACCCCGAGCGCATGCAGAAGGCGCTCATGGAACTGCACGCCAGGGAGAAGGTCTCGCCGCTCTCCGGCTGTCTGCCGAGCCTGGCGCAGATGCCCGCGTTCTTCCTGATGTACCACCTGTTCTCGCAGCGCGAGATCGGCGGCCGGCCGAACGAGCTGCTCAGCCACTCCCTCTTCGCCGCGCCGCTCGGCGACCGCTGGACCGACGCGCTCTCGGCCGCCGGTGGCGGGGTGTTCGGCGGGGCCGGGGCCGTGTATCTGGCCCTCTTCGTGATCGTCGCCGGTGTCGCCACGTTCAACTTCCGGCGGACGAGGATCCAGATGGCCGCGGCACCCACGCCCGCGCTGCCGGAGGGCCCCGACGGGCAGCCGGTGCCGGGGATGGGGGCGATGATGAAGGTGATGCCGCTGATGTCCTTCGCGACGCTCTTCACCGTCGCCGTCGTGCCGCTGGCCGCCGCGCTGTACGTGGTGACCAGCACGACCTGGTCGGCGGCCGAACGGTACTTCCTCTACCGCGACATGCCGGCGGCCGGTGCCGCGGCGCCCGTGACCGCGCTCTGAGGGGCCGGGTCCGGTTGGCCGGGTCCGGTTACTTCAAGAAGTCCACGGAGTGAATGGGGTCTTGCACAGTCATCGGATGTCTTGCACGATCACTCCATCCCCGTTCGACGGTCATGGCTCCTGACGGTCACGGCCGTCGGACGGGTCTCTGTTTCTTTCTGCCGAATCCTGTCGTGTTTTGTTGAGCCGGGAGTCGTAACCCATGAAGCTGCTGCGTGTCGGTACGGCCGGAGCGGAGCGCCCCGCTCTGCTCGACCCGGACGGGGTCACCCTCAGGGACCTCTCCGGGCTCGTCACCGACATCGACGGGGCGCTGCTCGCCGACGACGATGCGCTCGGCCGGATCCGGGACGCGGCGGCCTCTGGTGAACTGCCTGTGCTCGACGGCGACCAGGTACGGGTCGGGGCGCCCCTCGGCCGGATCGGGAAGATCGTCTGCATCGGGCTGAACTACCACGACCACGCCGCCGAGACCGGCTCGGAGATCCCCGCCGAGCCGATCATCTTCTTCAAGGCGCCGGACACCGTGGTCGGTCCTGAGGACACCGTTCTCGTTCCCCGAGGCAGCCTCAAGACCGACTGGGAAGTCGAACTCGCGGTGGTCATCGGACGTACGGCCCGCTATCTGGACTCTGCGGAGGAGGGCCTCGCGTATGTCGGCGGCTACGCCGTCGCGCACGACGTCTCCGAGCGCGCCTTCCAGATCGAGCGCGGCGGCACCTGGGACAAGGGCAAGAACTGCGAGACGTTCAACCCGCTCGGCCCCTGGCTGGTCACCGCCGACGAGGTGCCCGACCCGCAGGCCCTCGGCCTGCGGCTGTGGGTGAACGGAGACCTCAAGCAGGACGGGACCACCGCCGACCAGATCTTCGGCGTGGGGGAGGTCGTGCGGTACGTCAGCCAGTTCATGACGCTCTACCCGGGCGACGTGATCAACACGGGGACGCCGGCGGGCGTGGCGATGGGGCGGCCGGAACCGAAGCCGTATCTGCGGGCGGGGGACGTGGTGGAGCTGGAGATCGACGGGCTGGGCCGGCAGCGGCAGGTGTTCAAGGACGCGTAGGGACGCGTAGGGACGCGTAGGGACGTTGTGGGGACGCGGAGGGACGTGGAGGGACGCGTGGGGGCGTGTACGGCCTTTACGGGGCCGTGCCCCTCCGCGTACTCCGCGTCCTCCGCGTCCTGCGTGCCCTTGAAGTCCTACGCGCTCTTCAGCGTGACCGTCACACCCTCGCGCGCCGAGCGCAGCGCCGCCTCCAGCACGTCGAGCGCCGCCGCCACCTGGTGTACCGTCACCGCCGGCTCCGTACCCTCGCGCAGCGCGGTCGCGATGTCCGCGTAGTACGCCGGGTAGTCGCCCGGCTCGGTCTCCACCGGGTGGCCGCCGCCCGTCAGCGGCGACTGCCCGGCGCCGATCCGGCCCCACAGCGCCTCGGGTTCCACGCCCCAGCCCACCCCGCTGCCCGGCCGCAGGCCCGCGCGCAGGTCCGCCTCCTGCGGGTCGAGGCCGTACTTCACGTACCCCGCCGCCGAGCCCAGCACCCGGAAGCGCGGCCCGAGTTGGGCCGCGGTGGCGCTCACGTACAGATGGGAGCGCACGCCCCCCGCGTGCGTGATCGCGATAAACGTGTCGTCGTCCGCCGCGGCGCCTGGCCGCCGTACGTCCGCCTCCGCGTACACGCGTACGGCGGGACCGAACAGCGTCAGCGCCTGGTCGACGACATGGCTGCCGAGGTCGTACAGCAGCCCGCCGATCTCCTCCGCCGCGCCCGACTCGCGCCAGCCGCCCTTGAGTTGGGGCCGCCACCGCTCGAAGCGGGATTCGAAGCGCTGTACGTCGCCCAGCTCGCCGGCGCCGATCAGCCGGGCGAGCGTGAGGAAGTCGTTGTCCCAGCGGCGGTTCTGGAAGACGGAGAGCAGCAGTCCGCGCTCCTCCGCGAGCGCCGCCAGCTCGCGCGCCTCGGCCGCGCTGCCCGCGAGCGGCTTGTCCACGACGACGGGCAGACCGGCCTTGAGGGCGGCGGTCGCGAACGGGACATGGGTCCTGTTGGGGGAGGCGATGACGATCAGATCGAGCTTCCCGGGCCGGTCGGCGCCCCCGCTCCGGTCCGTGCTCCCGCTCGCGCCCCGTTCCGCGCTCCGGTCCGCGCCCCGGTCCGCGCTCCACAGGGCTTCCGGCGCCACCTCGAACCGTACGTCCGGGAACTCGGCGCGCGCCCGCGCACGCCGTTCCTCGCTGGACGTGACGATCGTGTCCAGCACCAGCCCTTCGGTGGCGGCGATCAGCGGGGCGTGGAAGAAGGCGCCCGCGACGCCGTAGCCGATGAGTCCGACGCGCAGCGGCGTATCAGTCGTGCCAGTCATGCGCCCACTTAAGCAACGCTGTTGCCAAAGGGCAAGCGCGCTGCACAATACAGGGACGATGCGAGAGCGAGACGTGACAGACGCGACGGCGGGGCAGGCGGGCACGGCGGGCCGGGCGGGCACGGCGGGCCGGGCAGGCGCGTACCGAAGCGGCGCCGGCGCCAACCTCCCCGTACTGCGCGGCCACAACGCCGCCCTGGTGCTCGACCTCCTGCGTACGGCAGGTGAGGGCGGCATCAGCCGGCTGGAACTCGCCGATCGCACCGGGCTCACCCCGCAGGCGGTCAGCAAGATCACGGCCAGGCTGCGCACGGAGGGCCTCGTGGCGGAGGCCGGGCGCCGCGCGTCCACGGGCGGCAAGCCCCGGACCGTACTGCGGCTGGTCCCGTCGGCCGGTTACGCCGTGGGGCTGCACCTGGAGCGGGACGAGGTGACGGCGGTGCTGGTGGATCTGGCGGGCGGGTTGGTGGCCGTACGGACCGCTCCGCTCGACCTCGGCGCGGGCGCGGAGCGCGTGGTGGCGGAGGCGGCGGCGCAGGTGGACGCGGTGGTACGGGCGGCGGGGGGAGCTCGTACGGGTTCGCGTGCTGGTGCTGGTGCTGGTGGTGTCTCGGGTGCTGGTGCCGGCGTTGACGCCGGGCAGCTGCTCGGTGTCGGCGTCGCCATGCCGGGCCCGCTCGACCACGCCACCGGCGTCCTCGGCCGCGTCACCGGCTTTCCGCAGTGGGCCGGCCACCCCCTGCGCGACGTTCTCGCCGCCCGCCTCCGGCTCCCCGTCGTGCTCGACAAGGACACCAACGCCGCCGCCCTCGCCCTCGCCCTGCGCGGGGCCGGCGACTCGTTCGCGTATCTGCACCTCGGTACGGGCCTGGGGGCCGGCCTCGTCCTCTGCGGCGCGCTCCACAGGGGTGCGCGCACCGGCGCGGGGGAGTTCGGCCACCAGGTCATCCAGCTCGACGGGCCCTGGGCGGACGGGGACCCCCGGTACGGGTCCCGGCCGTACGGGACTCAGCCGTACGGGTCCCGGCGCGCGTGCGACTGCGGCAACCGCGGCTGTATCGAGGCGCTCTGCCTCGCCGCCGTCGAGCGCGGCGATCCGGACGAGGCCGCGCGCGTGCTCGGCGCCGGGGCGGCGAACCTCGTCGGGCTCCTCGACATCGACCGCGTGCTGCTCGGCGGCCGTACCGTCGCCGCGTATGAGGAACGTTTCGTCCGGGGGGTGGGTGCCGCCATCGCCGGCGGCGAGGCTCGTACCGTGAGCGCGGCCGGGGGCGGCCCGCACCTGGTGGCCGAGGGGGCGGCGCAGCTCGTCCTGGCGCCGCTCTTCGGACAGGGGCTCATCGCCGCGTACACCGGCTCCGTGCGCGGCTCTGTACGCGGTCCCGCACACAGCTCCGTACGCACGCTCCAAACCCCGGGAACACCCGGATAGGCTGGGCGTGTCGGACAGTGCATTATTGGCCACCGCAGAGCGGAGAACAGTCCAGTGGCAGAGCGCAAGCCGATCGAGTCCTGGCTCACCGACATGGACGGCGTCCTCATCCACGAGGGTGTCCCGATCCCCGGCGCCGCCGAGTTCATCAAGCGACTGCGGGATTCGGGCAAGCCGTTCCTCGTCCTCACCAACAACTCCATCTACACCCCGCGCGATCTCCAGGCCCGGCTGTCCCGCATGGGTCTCGACGTCCCCGTGGACAACATCTGGACGTCGGCGCTCGCCACCGCCAAGTTCCTGGAGGACCAGCGGCCTGGCGGCACGGCCTATGTCATCGGTGAGGCGGGTCTGACCACCGCGCTGCACGACATCGGCTACATCCTCACCGACCACGAGCCGGACTACGTCGTCCTCGGCGAGACCCGTACGTACAGCTTCGAGGCCCTGACCAGGGCGATCCGGCTGATCAACGGCGGCGCGCGGTTCATCTGCACCAACCCGGACGAGACCGGCCCTTCCACCGAGGGCCCGCTTCCTGCGACCGGTGCAGTCGCCGCGCTGATCACGAAGGCGACCGGCAAGGAGCCGTACTTCGCCGGCAAGCCCAACCCGCTCATGATGCGGACCGGGCTCAACGCCATCGGCGCGCACTCCGAGACCAGCGCGATGATCGGCGACCGGATGGACACCGATGTGCTGGCGGGGCTGGAGGCCGGGATGGAGACCTTCCTCGTGCTGACGGGCGTGACGACCGACGCCGACATCGACCGTTACCCCTTCCGGCCGTCCCGGGTCGTGAACTCGATCGCCGATCTGATCGACCGCGTCTGACCCCGTCCGCCCCGCGTACCGGCACGTCATCCGACGTACGTCACAGCACGTCAGCGGGGGGTACGGGGTGACGACGCGCCGATGACGGCGCGCTCCGGATGCGAAAACCGCCCGCGCGGGTGAGTCTCGGTCCAGGAGGTTAACGATGCGCTCTGCTCTGCTCGCTCTCCGTGCCGCGAGCGTGGTCACTGTCCTGGTGACCGCGCCCGCCCTCGGCACCACCGCCGCTCAAGCCACTCAGACCACTGAAGCCGCTCAGGCCGACGGCTCCGTGCGGGTCACCGTCAAACCGTCCACCATCCAGCCGGGGGGCAGGGTCGAGGTCCAGGTCGAGGGCTGCAAGGCCCACACGGCCACGGCCACGTCCCGGGCCTTCACCTCGGCGGCCGATCTCGCGCGCCGTGCCTTCGGCGAGGAGTACAACCAGGATCAGGCCGAGGTCGCCAGGAACCCCAACTTCGTCATCCCGCTGCGCGGACACGTCGACATCAAGGCGAACGCCACGCAGGGACGGCAGGAGATCAGCGTCACCTGCGACGGCCGCGAGCACGCGGCGGCCGGAAGCTTCGAGGTCGGCCGGGGCTCAGGGCCGCCTGCCGGGCGGGGTGAGGGCAGGACCGAGGGGAGGACCGAGGGCAGGACTGAGGGCCACAGAACCGAAGGCCATCGGTCAGATCATGAACGGTCCGATCACGAACGGTCGGATCACGAACGCTCCGAACACCGCCCGACCCCGTACGCACCGGTCCACGCCGGAGGCGGCGGTACGGCGACGACGGTGGCGGCCACCGAAACCGCCGCGGCCGAGACCGATGGCAGCGGCCCCGGCACCCAGCACGCGGTGATCGGGCTGGTGCTCGCGGGCGTGGCGGCGGTGACCGTCGCGTTCCGGAGTGTGCGGCGGCAGCGTACGTCCGCGCGCGACGCGGACTGACCGTCGTGCGGATCGGACGCCGTTCGGCACGCCCCTTCGGAGGCCGTTTCGGAGGCCACTTCCGTACGGGCTACCCAGGCCACGCCCGTGGAGCCTCCCGAAGGGGAGCCTCCCGAAGGCTGCTGACCGGCGTGGCCTGGGCCGTCCTTGTGCTCGGGCTGTGGTTCTGGGGCCATGCCCTCGGGACCGGCCCCGGCGCGGGCGCGGGCGGCGGCCTGGACACGCCTCGCGGTCAGTCCCTGCCCACCACCGGCGATGTCGCGGCGGTGGGCCGCCCGTTCGTGGCGGCGGCGCTGCCGCCGGCGCGGGCTCCGCTGCCCGACGCGCCCGCGGTGCGTACGGGAGCGGACCGGGCCCCGGCCCCGCGGCGGGTCGAGATCCCGTCCCTCAGCATCGCCGCGCCCGTCGTCGCCCGCGGCCTCGACGCGACGGGCGCGGTGGACCCGCCGCCGTACGAGACGCCGGACACGGTCGGCTGGTACGGCGACGGCGTGCAGCCGGGCGCGGCGGGCGCGGCCCTTCTGGTCGGGCATGTCGACACCCCGGACGATGCCGCCGTCTTCTACGGACTGAGCGCCGCGAAGCCCGGCGGGAAGGTCCGGGTGACCAGGGCCGACGGGCGGATCGCCGAGTTCACCATCGACGGCGTACGGGTCGTCCCCCGCGACCGCTTCGACGCGAAGAAGGTCTACGGCCCGCGCGAGAAGAACCGCGCCGAGCTGCGGCTGATCACGTGCGGCGGAACGTTCGACCGCGAGGCGCGAACGTACTCGGCGAACGTGGTGGTCTCCGCGTACCTGACCGACGTGCGTCCGGCCGACGTGCGTCCGGCCGACGGGCGCGAACAGCACACGACGCCGAATTCCCCGACCCCGAATTCCCCGGCGGCGCCCCCCGCCGCGACTTCCGCCGCAACTCCGGCCGCGACCCCCGCAGCGGCAGAGCACTGAGGGTTTTCCACAGGACCCGTGGCCGCCGGGCCCGGTATGCCAGGATTGACGAAAGCCGGGAGGGTCCGGTCGGGGGTGGTCATGCGGCAACGTGGAACAGTGCACCAAGGGGGAGCGGATGTACGGCAGTTATCCCGGCCGGGGTCGCGTGCGCGCGGGCGGGTTCGTCCGTACGGCGATGGCCGCGACGGGGGCGGTCCTGTTGCTGGCGGGCTGTTCGTCGAAGGGTGACGGCGACGGGGACGGCAAGAAGCAGGCCGCGCCGGTCAGCCAGCAGCCCAAGGCGGTCGATCCGTTCTGGGTGAATCCGGACGGCAACGCGGCCCGGCAGGTCGCCGCGTACGCCGGCAAGGGCGACGACAAGAACGCCGCGCTGATAAAGAAGATCGCGGAACAGCCGGTCGGGGAGTGGATATCCCCCGACACCCCGGAGGAGCAGGTCAAGGGCTTCACCGAAGCGGCCACCAAGGCCGACCGCGAAGCACTGCTCGTCCTCTACAACGTCCCGCACCGCGACTGCGGCCAGTTCTCCAAGGGCGGCGCCTCGGACGGCAACGCGTACCGGGCGTGGGTCGACAAGGTCGCCAACGGCATTGGCGACCGCCGCGCGACGGTGATCCTGGAGCCCGACGCCCTGCTGCACCTGGTGGACGGCTGCACCCCCGGCGAGTTCCACGAGGAGCGGTACGACCTCCTCAAGGGCGCCATCGAACGACTCAAGCAGCAGCCCGCCACCACGGTCTACCTGGACGCGGGCAACGCCGGCTGGCAGTCGCCCGACGCCCTCTTCGAGCCGCTCCAGCGGGCCGGCGTCGCCGCGGCCGACGGTTTCTCCGTCAACGTGTCCAACTTCTACCCCACGAAAGCGAGTACGGACTTCGGTAAGCAGCTCTCCGCCAAGGTCGGCGGCAAGCCCTTCGTCATTGACACCAGCCGCAACGGCAACGGCCCCTACACCGGGGGCGACCCGGCCGAGAACTGGTGCAACCCCCCGGGCCGCGCCCTGGGCGAACGCCCCACCACCCGGACCACCGATCCCCTGGTCAAGGCATACCTCTGGATCAAACGCCCCGGCGAGTCCGATGGCGACTGCAAAGGCGGTCCCAAGGCCGGCGACTGGTACGAGGAGTACGCCCTGGGCCTGGCGCGAAACGCCAAGTAGGCGGGTGGGCCCGGTGGGCGGTGCGTCCGGCGGGCCGGGTGTGCTCAGCTCGCTCGAAGCGGGGTCACAGGAGTCTCAAAGGGGTCCGGTGTGCCATGGAGTCACGGGGGACGGACCGCCCCCTGTGGCTGAGGGCCTGGGACACTCCGGAGGGAACGAGCGATGGTCGTGATCGTGCTTCTACTGGCCATGATCGTGGGCGGGGCGATCCTCTTCACGAACCGGGGCCGGACCGGAAACACCCCACCGGGCACCGGAGTCGGCACCGGCGGCGGCGCGGCCAACACGCGGGACGCCGAGGTGGAGGCGCACAGCTGGGTGGACCGGCTCGGCGGCGGGCTCTCCACGCTGGAGGCGCGCGGCAGCCGGGCAGCCGCCCAGTCGCTGGCCGACGCCGCCGAACGCCACCGTGCCGCACAGGCCCAACTGGCCACCGCGTACGGCCCCGCCCAGTACGCCCTGGTCGTCCAGACCGCCACCGAGGGCCTCCACCATCTCCGCACGGCCCGTACCGCCCTCGGCCTGGACCCCGGCCCGGAGCTGCCCACACCGATCGCGGTCGGCCAGGGCGGCACGGTCACGGTCGGCGGGCAGACGTACACCCCCTCCGCCGCCCAGGGCGTCAACACCCCGCACTACTTCCCGGGCGGCACGGTCGCCGGCCGTACCGTGCCGGGCGGCTGGTACAGCACCCCGTGGTGGAAGACAGCCCTGGTGGCGGGCGCGGCCGGCTTCGGCGGGCTGCTCCTGGCGGACTCGCTGCTTGACTCGTTCCACCACGGCGGCCACGGCCCGGGGCACGGCTTCGGCGGCCATGGCATGGACGGCGGCCCGGGCGGCTTCGGGGGCGGCCCGGGCGGCTTCTTCTGAGATTCCGATCCGGCAGAGATGTGGCAGGGGTGGCAGGAATCGAACCTGCGGCATCCGGTTTTGGAGACCGGCGCTCTGGCCAACTGAGCTACACCCCTTCGCAGATGCCACCCTCGCACAGCAAACAACACCGGTGCCAGAGGTTTTCCGGGGGCGGCCGACGAGGCACGAGGGACAGAAGCCCCGATATTCCCCAGCGGCACAGGACCGTCGTTTGACACACTCACGCAGTCAACAGAACCCGCCTGGAGTGTGCCGCCATGCCGCCCGCAGTCCCCGCCGTCCCCGCCGTCCCCACCGTGCTGCACCCGATGCCCGAACAGCCACGCCTCGTCCTGCTGAAACCGCTGGTGAAGTCGCCGCTGATCGAGGTCGGCGCGTACTCGTACTACGACGACCCCGACGACCCGACCGCGTTCGAGACACGCAATGTGCTGTACCACTACGGGCCCGAGAAGCTCGTCATCGGCAAGTTCTGCGCGCTGGGCGAAGGCGTCCGGTTCATCATGAACGGCGCCAACCACCGCATGGACGGCCCCTCCACCTTCCCGTTCCCCATCATGGGCGGCTCCTGGTCCGAACACTTCGACCTGATCTCAGGGCTCCCCGGCCGGGGCGACACCGTCGTCGGCCACGACGTCTGGTTCGGCTACCGCGCCATGGTGATGCCCGGCGTACGCATCGGACACGGCGCGGTCATCGCCTCGGGCGCCGTCGTCGTCGACGACGTCCCCGACTACGGCATCGTCGGCGGCAACCCGGCCAAGCTCATCCGCACCCGCCACAGCGCACGCGACATCGAGCGCCTGCTCACGATCGCCTGGTGGGACTGGCCCGCCGAACTCATCACCGAACACGTACGCACCATCATGGCCGGCAGCGTGGACGACCTGGAGGCCGTAGCGGCATCCCGCACCCCCTGAACCGCTGTTCCGGGGTCACTCCCCGCCGAGCATGCCCCGGAGGTACCGGGTGGCCGCGCTCAGGAACCCCTCCCGGGCCTTCTTCACCCCGTACCACCCGGGCTCGGCGCCCCCGCCCTTGTGCAGCGCCGACACCCGCTCCACCAGTACCCGGGCCTCGGCCACCGGCCCCACGCCCTCCAGCTCGATCATATTGAACGCCGCTCGGGTCACGAGATACGCCGCGTCCACGGCGGCCACCGCCGCGACCTCGTCCGGCGCCCCGTCCGGGGCCGCGAACCGCCCGTCGCTCCGGTGCCAGGCGACCTGCGACTCGGCGTCCACGGCGGAGAGAAACGCGGCGAAGGCGTCACGGCGGGCGAGATAGAGCGGGATCACAGACGCGTCGTGCATGGTCGTACTCCGTCCGGTCGGATCGAGCAGCGTAACGACGCTACCCACCGGCTGCCGCGACCGTACTCGGCGCGCTCGGCGCGCTGGGGCACGCGGGGCGCGTTCAGCAGTCCGTGCCGGACACCCCGGGGTCCGCGTACCGCACGGAACGGCGGGGCGACATCCGCCGCGCCCCGCTCGCTCCCTGCTCGTCGCCTCCGCTGCCCGTCGGACCGCATGCCGCGTCGGGGGCGCACGCCAGCTGTGGCGAGCAGGTGTCGAAAGCCGGATTGCACTCCGGATTGCACACGGGCTTCGCGCCCACGGCGGTGTGCGGAAAGGCGCGCTCCAACTCCTCGCGCGCTGCCCGCATGGGCAGGCCGTCGTAGATGGCCCGCAGGCTCTGCGTGTGCACGTTCCCAAGATTCATCCACCGGGCGAACACGCATGGCGACACCTGCCCGTCCGGTAATACGGCGAACTTCCCCCGCCCACACCGGCCACAGAGCCTGTCGACCTTGGGGAAAGCTCCCTCGGCCCCGCGCCCGAAAGGGCGGATGGTGTCTGTACGGACATCCCGGATACCGAGCCGCAGCAGTTCGTGGTGGGCGCCCTGCTGTCGCTGCTCCGCCAGTACGTGAATGACGCTGCCGCGCATCCTGATGCCGAGATCTCGGGCCGTGGCCACGTTGGCAAGCGTGCGCGCGTGCGAACCGCGCGCCTCGGTCACCTCGTCGTGGTCGGCGTCCTGATCGCTGTAGTAACTGAAGGCCAGCCGCACGCCGGGCAGTTGGAGCGCCCGCCACACCTCGTCCCGGATATGGGTCATATTGCTGAACACCTCGACGCGCATGGCGTACGTGCCCGCGTGCCGGATGAACGCGGGCAGACCGGGGTGCAGTGTCGGCTCACCGCCGATGAACTGGACGTCCCGTACGCCCATGTCGTCGAGTTCGTCGATCACCCGGAACCAGTCCGCCTCGGTCATGTCGCCGTGGTCGCCCTGCGGGGACGAATCGGCTTAGCAGTGACGGCAGTTCAGATTGCAGAAGCCGGTGATTTCCAGCCAGGCGAACTGGGGGCGGAGGGGGAGGGCGGGCATGGCTGCTCCAATGGGGGCGAGAGGTGGGTACGGTGCGGGTTACAGCCCGATGGCCTACGTCGGCTGTCCGCCGGGTGTATCCCGCTCCCGGACCTCTTCGTCGTCCTCGCCCGGGTCTGCAGGGGGCAGCCGATCGCCCCGGCGCTCGGCCACCCGCAGGGTGTCCCGCAGCGCCTCCGCGAGCCGCCGCCCCAGAAAGCGCAGCTCTTCCGGCGTCGCCTTCTCGTTGTCCAGGATCGCCGGTACGTGTTCGAGCAGCCCCAGCCCCATCTCGATCAACTCGCGCTCCACACGGTCCGCGACCCGCGACAGAAACCCGCCCGCGCGGTCCGTGCGCAGGACGCACGGCTTGCCTTCCGAGACCGTCCACGGCAGCAGGCGCGTGACGGTCTCATTGGTTGATTCCATGGACACGACCGTAGGAACGGGCCTGATACGGCTGCCATGCTGTTGCACCGAATTACACGGCGACTACCCGAGAGAGTTAATGGCGTTGTTGATCAGCGCACGGGCGGACGCACCGTAAACAGCCATCTCGGACAGCTCCGAGAAGGCATCGGCATACTGCGCGATCTCCCGAGGCTGGGTGATCGTCAGGTAGCCGGAAACCAACTCGACATTGACCTGGTCCATGTCATAGATCCAGAAGCCTTCGACGGGAAGCCGCGAGCGGTCCGGCCGCATCGGCACAACTCCCAGGCTGACATTGGGAAGCGTTCCCACATCGGTCAAGTGCTCCAGCTGCCCGAGCACCACGTCTCGGCCCCCCATGCCCGAGCGCAGAACGGACTCCTCGACGAGGAACGCGAACCGGTGGTCGCCCTCGAACAGCACGCGCTGACGTGCCATCCGAACGGACAGGGCTGCATCGACGTCATCCACCGCGACGCGTCGCCGCTGCACCGCTCGCAGTACAGCCTCGGTGTAGGCCCGTGTCTGGATCAGGCCGGGTACGAGCCACGAGGAGTAGGAACGGAACCGGCGTGTGCGCTCGTACAGCGGGCGCACCGACTCTTGAGCCTGGCGCAGGCCGGCCCGTTCCATGCGGCTGTGTTCGATGAACATGCCCTCGGCGGCGCGAAGGGACGCGACCAGATCCACTGTCTGGTCTTCCGCGCCGCACGCCTGACACCAGGCCCGGATGTCGTCGGCGGACGGGGGTGTTCGTGCGTTCTCGATGCGGGACGTCTTCGCCGTGCTCCAACCGGCGCGGCCGGCCAGCTCACGTCCGGTCAGCCCGGCATCCCTGCGCAGCTCGCCGAGACGGTCGGCGAGGGTGCGCCGGGCCTGCTGGACACTGGACGACGGGGAGGCGGACATGGTTACGGCGCGTCAGAGCGGCCGGTACTCCTCGTGCGGAATCGCCCGCTGCCACACCGATTCGAAGGACGAGGAACACAGCTTCGCCAACGCTGGATCCGTCGTGTACTCCCGTCCGTCGTCGGCCAGTTGTCCGTCCCCGGTGAAGTGGTGGAAGAGTACGGTCGCATCGTCGAAGACCCAGAAATCCACACTCGGCAGCGCGAGGCCGAGCGTCTGCCGCCTCGGCAGCCAACGGACGGATTCGCCCGCTACGACGTTCATGAAGGTGCCGTCGTACTCGTAGCGGACGTAGTCGCTGATCGGCTCGGACACAATGCGGGCTCGCCGGATCACAACACCTCGGGCGGTCGCGTCAGTGACTACGTCCAGCCAGGATCGCCACCACGAGGCCGGATCGCCGGGGTCGTGACGTTTGCCTTCCTGCCATGCGATGAAGTCGGGGTCATCGCGCATATAGCTGTCGCGCATCTCCAGATGCACCGCTGACCGTCGAGCCGCGGCCAGGGCTTCACGTGCGGGGGCTTGCACTTCCCGTGGCTCCGTCCGGTCGCGGGATGAACTGCAACATGTTGGCGGGTAGGCGGATCACGGTCTCGTGCGGCGGGATGTCGGTGGTGTGTCCCGGAACCGAGCCGACTGCCTGTGCCTCACGGATCGTCGCCTCGTCAGCCTTCCACGACTGAATGATCAAGTCGCCGGTGGCCTCGTCGAGCCAGATGGTCGGCGATTCGTCGCTGGGCGTGTTCGGCCAGATTCCCAGAAACCTCAGAGCCATGACTACCTCCACAGTCGCGTGAACTACTCACCGTCGCAAGACGATCACGGATCCGGCCTGTCGGTGTCAAGTCGCCTGCTGGCGGCGGACGATGGGGAAGCGACGAGTGGGTTGGGACCTGTCGGGCGGAGTGTCAGAGCTTGTAGTCCTCGTACCCCGCTTTCTGCGTGCTCAGTTCCGCGCGTGACATCAGCATCGCGCCGCGCGGGCCGCGCTCCGGCCCTGGCCGTAGAGCCCGGCGTGCTGATTACTGGGGTCGGCAGCGTTCGCCTGTTCGCCAGTTCGTGGTGGCGGCGGCGATGACGATGCCCAGTCTGTCCCGGGCGCGCACGAGATCGCCGATCCTGCTGTCGATGCGGTCGTGTTCCGCCGAAAGGCGGGCGAGCAGCTCTGGCGTGGCCTCGCCGTTCACGACGCACGGCAGTAGTTCCGCGATCGACTTGCTCGGTAGTCCGGCGGCGTACAGCTGCTGGATCAGATGGACACGGTCGACCGCGCTGTCCGGGTACTGCCGCTGGCCGCTGGGGCTGCGTTCCGAGGCGAGCAGGTTCTGTTCCTCGTAGTAGCGCAGCGCCCGAACGCTGACGCTTGTCCTGGTGGCGAGCTCACCGATACGCATCATGTCTCTCCGGTTGAGCCGGACAACACTTCTTGCCTCTGACGTCAGCGTCAGGTTTTAGTGTATCCCGCGACGGCTCATTCCCTCCGCCGAGGCGAAGGACGAGACCGTGACCAGCCTGTTCGACAGCTTCGACAGCTTCGACAGCTTCGACAGCTTCGACAGGCTTCTGCATCGGAAACGCGAAGGAAGGACTGCCCATGACTGCATCAGACCCGGCGGCCACGGACGTGGCCGTCACCGCTCCCGCCCCCATCGTCTCGGTGAAGCCAGTAGTGCTGGAGGTACCGGGCCGTGGCGAGGGCCTGCAAGTGAGAGTCTCCGCGCCCACAGCCGGGAGCGGACTGCCGGTCATCGTGTTCTCGCACGGTTTCGGGTCGTCGTTGAACGGCTACGGTCCGCTGGCCGACTACTGGGCCGCTCACGGTTTCGCGGTGATTCAGCCCACCCATCTCGACTCCAGGACCGTGGGACTTTCCCAGGACGATCCCCGCAGACCGCGGCTCTGGCGCTTCCGCGTCCAGGACATGAAGCACATCCTGGACCACCTTGATCTGCTGGAGGCCGCCGTTCCCGGTCTCGGCGGGCGCCTGGACCGAAGCCGTATTGCCGCGGCCGGACACTCCTTCGGCGGCCAGACAGCGGGCAATCTGCTGGGTCTGCGCGTCCTCGATCCGGTGAGCGAGAACGCGGAAGACTTGTCCGACTCGCGGATCAAGGCGGGCCTGCTGCTTGCTACGGCCGGCAGGGGCGGCGCCGATCTGACGCCCTTCGCGGCCGAGAACTTGCCGTGGCTGAGGGGGCCGGACTTCGCGCACATGACCACGCCGACCCTTGTGGTCGTGGGGGACAAGGACGACTCGCCGCTGTCCGTCAGAGGGCCGGAGTGGCTCGCCGACCCGTACCACCTGAGCCCGGGGCGCAAGAGCCTGCTCACTCTGTTCGGTGCGGAGCACTCCCTCGGCGGGATCGCCGGCTACGAAGTCCGGGAGACGACGGACGAGAACCCCGAGCGCGTGGCCCTTGTCCAACGGGTCACTCTGGCCTACCTCCGCCACGCACTCGGCATTGACGACGCCGACTGGACGGCAGTGCGGAAGGCTCTGTCGGAGAGCGTCGCGCCCCTGGGGCGGATCGACTCCAAGTGAGGTCCTGAGGGCGGGCCCGGTCGTGGGTGACGTGCGGTCGTGGGTGGCGCGCGGCGTCCACCGCCCGGTGCGTGCGCCACGCCGCCCGGCGGCCCACGTCGCCCGGCGGCCCGGTCCGGCCGGTTCCCGTACGAGAACCGGCCGGACCGGGGTCCCGTCGTGTCAGACCGGCAGGCCCGGGGCCGGGTACGCCGTCAGGAGGGCGGCCACCTCGGCGCGGAGCTTGAGGAGCGCGTCCTCGTCGCCCGTCCTCGCCGCAGTGATGCCCCGGTCGAGCCACTCCGCGACCGTCGTCATGTGCTCCGTACCCAGGCCGCGTGAGGTGAGGGACGGGGTGCCGATGCGGATGCCGGAGGGGTCGAAGGGCTTCCTGGGGTCGTACGGGACGGTGTTGTAGTTGACGACGATGCCCGCACGGTCGAGGGCCTTCGCCGCGGTCTTGCCCGGGACGTCCTTCGCGGTGAGGTCGATCAGGATCAGGTGGTTGTCGGTGCCGCCGGAGACCAGGTCGTAGCCGCGGGCCCGCAGCGCGTCGGCCAGGGCGGCGGCGTTCGCGACGACCGCGTGGGCGTAGTCGCGGAACGACGGCTGGGCCGCCTCGCGCAGGGCGACGGCGATGGCGGCGGTGGTCTGGTTGTGCGGGCCGCCCTGGAGACCGGGGAAGACGGCCTTGTCGAGGGCCTTGGCGTGCTCCGCGCGCGACATCAGCATCGCGCCGCGCGGACCGCGCAGGGTCTTGTGCGTGGTCGTCGAGACGACGTCCGCGTACGGGACGGGCGAGGGGTGCGCGCCGCCCGCGATCAGGCCGGCGATATGCGCGATGTCGGCGACCAGCACGGCGCCGGACTCCCGGGCGATCTCCGCGAAGCCCGCGAAGTCGATCGTCCGGGGGAGAGCCGTACCGCCACAGAAGATGATCTTCGGCCGCTCCTTGAGCGCCAGGTCGCGCACCTCGTCGAGATCGACCCGGCCGTTGTCCGCGCGTACGCCGTACTGGACGCCCCGGAACCACGACCCCGTCGCCGAGACGCTCCAGCCGTGGGTGAGATGGCCGCCCATCGGCAGCGCCATGCCCATGACCGTATCGCCGGGCCGGGCGAAGGCGAGATAGACGGCGAGGTTCGCCGGGGAGCCGGAGTACGGCTGCACATTGGCGTGTTCGACGCCGAAGACGGCCTTGGCGCGGGCCACCGCGAGCAGTTCGACCTGGTCGATGATCTGCTGGCCCTCGTAGTAGCGGCGGCCCGGGTAGCCCTCGCTGTACTTGTTCTGGAGGACGGTGCCGGACGCCTCCAGCACCGCGCTCGACGCGTAGTTCTCGCTCGGGATGAGCCGCAGCGTGTCGGACTGGAGCCGCTCCTCCGCCCCGATCAGCACCGCCAGCTCGGGGTCGGCGGCCGACAGGGCGGGATGGTGGTTCACGGCGTGGTTGACGGCGTGGTTCACGGTGTGGTGCTCAGCGGGGGTGGGCGTTGTCGTCATGTGAGGCCTCCGGGGCGATCCGTTGGTCGGTCGTCGTCCCGTCCCGGGTGCCCGGCAGACCTGCCCCGCCGCGCACCCGTACGGGACATGTCCCGTAGGTGCCCAGGCGGGCGGCACCCCGTGTGCTCGGCCCGCGCGGCTCCCCCGGGGTCACTTCCCCGTGCGCCAGTCGCCGCGCGTCCCGGCCAGCATAGCCCCGGGGGCACCGCTCCGTGCTGACCCGGGGCTGTGCGATCAGGGCTGTACGGACTCCGAGACCGGCCCTTTCCGGCGCTCGTAGCCAGCCAGGTACTCGTCCAGGATCTGACCGCGCAGCTCGCGCTCGACGGCCAGAGTGATGAACGCGGAGAATTCACGCTTGCCGACGCGCCGGCGGATCGCCTCCGCCGTGCCCTCCGGCAGGGAGAGGCTGACTCTGGTCGCGGGGCCTTCTCCGACGCTGTACGGAGAGGGAGAATCACTCATGGGGTGACTTTATTGAACAAGTAGGAAAGCTGGCCCATGGGTGATTCCCCCTCTCGGGCGGGTGCTTGTCCCGCCCCCGCGGCGGCACGCCCCCCGTGTCGCGGCTACGGGATGTCCACCCACACCGCCTCCGACGGCGTCCCCTTGTCGTCCGTCACGAAGAGCATGTACCAGCCCGCCGGGACCAGCGCCGTGTTCTTCGGGACCGTGATCTCGATCCCGTCCTTCGTCTTCTTCAGGTCCAGCGCGATCGAGCGCTGCTCCACGTCCGTGACATGGGTGACCGCGCTCGGGCGCATCAGCTTCGCCGTCTTGATCGAGGCCGGGTCCGCCGTCTTGAAGACGGCCGTTCCGCCGCGCTCGATCTCCTTGGGGCCGCCGGTGAGTTCGGGACGGGAGTCGCGGTAGAGGTACGGCGGGGTGTAGATCTCGATGCGCTGCTCGAAGACGCCCGGCTTGGTGTTGGCCTTGTCCGCGTAGAGGGAGTCCGAGCCGAAGATCATGACGCGGCCGTCGGGCAGCAGGACGGAGCCCGAGTGGTAGTTGCGGCCCACCGCCGGGTCCGCGAGGCGGGTGTACGTACCGGACACCGGATCGTACGTACGGGCCTGGAGGACG
The DNA here is from genome assembly GCF_040701725.1 of Streptomyces sp. NPDC093109. Taxonomy (NCBI): domain Bacteria; kingdom Bacillati; phylum Actinomycetota; class Actinomycetes; order Kitasatosporales; family Streptomycetaceae; genus Streptomyces; species Streptomyces sp. NPDC093109. The sequence continues at coordinate 238,593 of NZ_JBFBEZ010000005.1, read as the reverse complement.
TTGGAGCCGCCACGCCCCCGGTAGTCCTCGGAGCCGCCGGTGACCAGGACCGTGTCGTCCGGCATCAGGGAGGCGCTCGGGTAGCGGGTGCCCTTGTCGAGGCTCGGGCCGTCCTTGAAGCGGGGATCGGGATCTCTGAGGTCGACCAGCCGGGACTTCTCGCTGGACTTCTTGGACTCGCCGACCCCGCCGCCGCCGATGACCATGAACTTCTGGTCCTGCGCGGGCGGCAGCATGACCGTCGCGGAGGTCTCCATCTCGTCGGGGTCGCTCAGCCCGGGGATCTTGCTGAACTTGTTCGTCTCCAGATCCCAGACGCCGGGATCGCGGCCGACGTCGGCGGGACCGTACCCCGCGTTGGACCCGCTGTAGAAGAGCTTGCCGCTGTCCAGCAGGAAGACCGCCGGGTACGTGGGGAACTTGCGGATGATCCCGGTGTACTCCCAGCTCCGGGTCTTCGGATCGTAGATCTCGTCCTTGCCGGGCACGATCTGGCCGATCTCGTCCAGGCCGGACATCGCCAGGACCTTGCCGTCCTTGAGCGTGGTGAGCGTCGGGTACCAGCGCGCCTCGTTCATCGGGTCGACGGTGATGTACTTCTCCGCGACCGGGTCGAACTCGTACGCCTCCTTGATGCCCTGGAAGTCCTTCTTGTCCAGCGCCAGCTTCTGGGCGATGCCGTACACGTTGCGGGCGTCGGAGCCCTTCATGCCCTGCACCCGGTAGTTGTCCTCGGTACCGGTCTCGTACTTCGCGCCGGACTCCCGCGCCTCGACGTAGATACGGCCGAGACCGGCCTCCGTCCGCAGGAACTCACCCGTGTCCGGGTCGAAGACCTTCTTCGCCTTCTCGACCAGGACCGGGTCCTTGGAGACGAACGTCTTGCCGTTCTTCTTGCCGGTGAAGACCGTGCCGGCCGGGAGCGTGATCGGCTTGTCGGGGTCCTCGTTGTGGACGACCATCAGGCCGCCGGCCTTGGTGATGTCGCCCTTGAGCTTCTCGTACCGCTTCGTACCGCCCGCCACCAGCAGGTTTCCGTCGGGCAGCTGGGTGTGCCCGGAGCAGAACATGTCTTTGGGGGTGGGGATCATCTTGTACGTGTTCTTCGCCGGATCCCAGAGCACGGACTCGAACTTGCCCGCGTCGAAGTTCTTCTGGTTGTTCCCGGAGCCGGCTATCAGCAGCACCTTGCCGGTGTGCAGCAGCGAGGCGTGGATTGAGTTGATCTTGAACTCGGCCGGGACGTCGAGGAAGTCCCAGTGGCCGTTCGCCGCCTTGTAGTCGGCCCGGTTGATCTTGTACTCGTGGTACTGCTGCGAGCTGAACCGGTAGAGGGCGGGTCCGTTGAACCCGGCAACCGCGACCACGACGGCGGCGCCTATCGCTATGCGCCGTGCGCGGTTCTTGCGGTGGTTCTGTTGCCGGACGGGAATCGCACTCATTTCTTACGTCCCCCAAGGGAAATCTGTGCGGACGTCGGTGTGGACGTCTGTGCCTGTGTCTGCGCCTGTGTTGTCTGCGCCTGTGTTGTCTGTGCCTGTGTCTGATCGGTGGTGACCGGGAGCGGCGCGGTGTGTGGGAGCGGTCCGGTACCTGCCGGTGCCGGCCGGGCCGCGTGCTGTCCCGTCGGCCGTGCCCGCCGCTTCTTCTTCTCCTCGCGCATGCCGAGCCGCCACGCGATGATCGGCGCCGCCGTGATCAGCATGGCGAGCGACGCCCAGATGACCATCGCCGGGTGGGAGTGCCCGTTGAAGAACGACGCGACGATCGACCCGCCGAAGATCACGATGAAGAAGAGATGGATCCGGAACGTGCCGGAAAGCGTGTCCGGGCTGGACGAGTCGCCCTTCGGCGTCACCACGAACTTGCTCTTGCGGTTCAGTACGGCGTCCATCAGCGACCGCGCGTAGAGCGGCGCCGACATCGCGGACATCGCCATCCCCGCCAGCCCGCCGGAGCCCTCGGGCTCGTGCGGCGAGACGTTGTGGCGGCGGTTCCAGATGTAGAGGCCGATCTGGAGGGCGGAGGCGTTCCCGTACAGCATCATCCAGATCGTTGGGTCGATCTGCACACCCGAGGCGCCCATGCCCAGGAACAGCGCGCAGCTCAGGGCGGCCAGAATCCAGTTGAGGGCGGACATCGGGTAGAAGATGATCATCATCGTGTAGTTGAAGAGCTTGCCCGGGGGGAGCGTGGTGAAGCCGCGCCAGTACTGCCGGAGGATCGTGTCGTACGTACCGCGCGACCAGCGCAGCTGCTGCGTGAAGAAGTCCGTCCAGGCGGTGGGGCCCTCGCCGACGGCCAGCACGTCCGGGGTGTAGACCGAACGCCACTTGCGGCCGGTGGCCGGGTTCTTGTGGCGGTGGATCTCGAAGCCGGTGGCCATGTCCTCGGTGATCGAGTCGTACAGCCCGCCGATCTGCTGGAGCGCCTTGATCCGGACGGCGTTGCTCGTACCGACGAACATGGGCGCGCCGTAGCGGTTGCCCGCGCGCTGGATCAGCGCGTGGAAGAGGAACTGCTGCGACTCGGCGGCCTTCGTGACGAACGTGTCGTAGTTGCCGTAGACCTGGGGGCCGATGACGAAGCCGACGTCGGGGTCGCGGAAGTAGCCGAGCATCCGCTCCAGGTAGTTGGGCATCGGGATGTGGTCGGTGTCGACGGAGGCGAAGTAGTCGTAGTTGTCGCCCTGCGCGTCGAGCCAGGCGTTGTAGTTGCCGTGCTTGGTCTTGGCGCGGTGCGGGCCCTTGACCTGGTTCCACTTGTCGATGCCCTTGCGGGAGAAGTGGTGGACGCCGAGGCGGGCGCAGACCTCCTTGACGGCCGGGTCGTTGCCCTCGTCCAGCAGCCAGACGTGCATCAGCCCGCGGTGCCGGATCTTGACCGCGGCCTCCAGCGTCTTCGTCACCATCTCCAGGGGCTCCTTGCCCGGGACGAAGGAGGTGAGGAAGGCCACCCGGGTGTCGGGCTCGGGGATGACCGGGATGGGGTCGCGGGCCACCAGTGTCGCGTGCGCGTTCGACAGTACGTTCAGTGTTCGGAACAGCTCGATCAGACCGATCGAGACGAGCATCACGATGTCGAGGACGAGCAGCGTGTCGTTCTGGAGGTTGGGGTCGCGCTCGGTCCAGTGCTGCGGCTGCATCAGCCAGACGAAGAGCCCGAGCGAGAGCAGTGGCGCGGCGCCGAGCAGCAGCGCCGCTCTGACGCGGTGCGGCTCCTGGGAGAGGAGCGAGCGGTACTGGACCCGGTACGGCTTCGCCGGGTCGGGGCGGGTCAGCGGTCCCGCGAGCCGGCTGTAGTGCTCGTAGTCGTACCGGGGCAGTTCGGCCTTCTTCGGCCGTGCTCGCGATCCGCCCCTTCTGAGCTGCGAGGGAAGCCTGAGCTGAGTGGTCCGGGAAACGTCGTTGTCCTGCGGGTCGCCGTCCGGCGTCGACGCCATGAGTCCATCCCCCCGCACGCACTTCGCTGCGTGTCTGGTCGATCGGTTCGTCCGTCCGGGCTGGTCCCCCTCGACCATCGCTCCGGACGCGTCCATTACGTCCCCCGTCCGGAGTGGACAGGAAACAGCGGCCGTCCGGTTGCGTGCAGACCTGTGACGGCGGCCACGCGTTGGTACGGAAGTCCCCCTGCCCCGACGGGCCTCGCCGCCGGACCATCTCCTCGTACCGTGTCCGCGTCCAAGTGTTCGGAACCGTTCGGACCGCATAACCCATTGGAGTCAATGAGTTCAGGATAGGTTGTCCGACCCCCGGCGTGATCGCAAGGAAGAAAAAGGCCGAATGTCGGTCATTTGGGCGATTTGAGCGCCTGGTGTGACGGATGTGTGATGGATGTGGTGGCGACCATGCGCCACGGTTCACGGGTTTCAACGCGTGAAGAGGCGTGGGGCGGCCGGAGGCGGTCGGCAATGAACGGTGGAAACGAGCGAAGCCCCCTCACCTGAGGCGAGGGGGCTTCACTGTGCGTGCGCCGCCAGGGACTCGAACCCCGGACCCGCTGATTAAGAGTCAGCTGCTCTAACCAACTGAGCTAGCGGCGCCTGCTGACCTGGAGAACTCTACCCGATCGCGGTAGATGGCTCCGACCATTTGATGGGTGTTGCGGCCTGTCGGATTGTCCTTTCTTACCTTTGATCCGTCAAAATGCGAATTGTGTGGACAGTTGAGACACTGACGCCCGTGCCATCGCGCCCAAAGATCTTGATGAGTGTGGAGGGGATCGCATGACCGTCCCGGTCTTCGAGGAGTACGAGCCCGCCCTCGACTGCCCCTGCGCGGGGTGCGCCGAGCGGCGTCGGGATCTGGCCAGAGGGCTGCCGGTGCGCGCGGGCGGCCACCCGGCCGCCCACGGCGTGCGCCGGGCGCTCGTCCTGGCGACCGCCGCCGGGGTCGCGCTCGGTACGCCGGGGATCGGGGCCGACGCGGCGCGCGCGGCCGGTTCTCAGGCGGGCCCGCCGACGGGCGCACCGGCCGGAACGTCCCAGCCGGACGTGGTGGCCCAGCCGGCCCCGGTGTCGCAGCTGGCGCCGGTGTCGCAGCCGGCGCCGGTTTCGCTTCCCGCCGCTCCCGACCCGGACACCCCGCAGGGTGGCAGCGGCCCGCTCCACGGCCGCCCGCTGCCCGGCCCCGGCTCGGGTTCCGGCGCGCCGTCCGGGCAGCTGCGCAAGTCCACCCGGGCCGACATCATCAACCGCGCCAAGCTGTGGGTGGACGCGCAGGTGCCGTACAGCATGGAGAAGTACTGGTCGGACGGGTACCGCCAGGACTGCTCCGGCTATGTCTCGATGGCCTGGAACCTCGGGAGCAACGAATGGACGGGCAGCCTCGCCGAGTACGGGGTGAGGATCGACCGGGAGGAGCTCCAGCCCGGCGACATGCTGCTCTTCCACAACCCCGCCGACCCCAACAAGGGCTCGCACGTCACGATCTTCGGCGGCTGGACCGACTACACGCACGCGTCGTACGTCGCGTACGAGCAGACCAAGCCGTACACGCGTACGCAGGCCACGCCCATGGCGTACTGGAACAACTCCAGCCGCTACGTGCCGTACCGCTACAAGGGGCTGACCGGGGACGGCGACGGCAAGGGCCCGGACACCGGCACCGGTACGGGTACGCCCGCCGGCACCGGCACCGGCGCGTCGGCCACGTACCCGGGGGCGGCGGCCTTCGGCCCCGGCGCGCACAACAAGTACGTCACGCAGCTCGGCCGGATGCTGGTCGAGCGCGGCGGCCGGCGCTTCTACAGCCACGGCCCCGGGCCGCGCTGGGGCGAGGCGGACCGCCGGGCCACCCAGGCGTTCCAGCTCGCGCAGGGCTGGCGCGGTGCGGAGGCTGACGGACTGCCGGGCCCGGCGACCTGGCGGTATCTGGTGAAGGGCCTGGGGAGGGACATCCCGCCGGCGGGCGCGGGGGTCGCACCCGCGGCCGGCCCCGGATCCGCCTACGGCGCGCAGGGCGGCGGCGACGGTACGCAGACGCGCCCCGTACGTCCTGCGCACCCGGTGCGCCCCGCGAGCGCTGTGAGCGCCGTGAGCGCCGTGAGCGCCGGGGCGAACGCGTCGGCCTTCCCCGGCCCCGGGCACTTCCGGCCGGGCCGCTCCAGCGCGTACGTCGCCGAACTCGGCCGGCAGCTCGTACGCAAGGGCTTCGGCAAGCACTACGTCTCGGGCCCGGGAACGCGGTGGACCGAGGCGGACCGGCGCAATGTCGAGGCGTTCCAACGCGCGCAGGGCTGGCGCGGCGCGGAGGCCGACGGTTACCCCGGCCCGCAGACCTGGCGGCGACTCTTCGCATGACGGAGGCAAGGATGACGACGACGACCTCGCAATCGAACGACGACGGGCCCGACCTGAGGGGCGTGTTCGTCGTACGGCCCGAATCGTCCCCGGCGGACGCCGGGTACGGCGTGCTGGTGCGGGATCCGGCGCCGGAGGTGACGAACACGGCCGAGGCGCCCGAGCCGGCCGCCGAGGCCGATGCCGCGGTGGAGGCCGCGGTGGATGCCGCGGTGGAGGCGGCGGCAGCCGTCGAGGCAGCCCACGACGTGGCGGCCGAGCCCGCTGTCGAGCTCGCTTCCGTCCCCGCTTCCGTCCCCGCTGTCCCCATCGCCCCCTCTAACCTCACGACCCCCACCACCCCCTCTGCCCCCTCCATGCCTCAACTGCCCCGCTGGAACCCGCTCATCGTGGGGGAGGCCACCCAGGAGATCCCCGTCCATCTCCTCTTCCGCGACGAGGCCGACGCCCTCGAAGCGGCCGGCGGCCCCGCCCGGTCCACCGTCATCGGGCGGCGCCGGGGCACCGGCGAGCTGCCCCGGGTGCGCGAGTGGGTACGGGCGCCCGCACCCGCGCCCGTACGGCCGCCGCGCGCCGCGCCGCCCTGCGATCCGCGGCTGGCCGAGCGGCCGGGACCGGCGCTGCCCGGCTGGGCCGCCGTGCTGACCGGGTCCGCCGCGCTGCTCGGTTGCGCGGCGGCGGTGTGGTGGGCGGGGGCACTGCCGGCGGCGGTGACCGACGCGTTCCGGCTGCCGTCGCGGCCGTACCGCGGGCCCGGTTCCGGTGCCGGCGCCGGTGTCGGGGCCGGGCTCTGGCTCCTGCTCGCGGTCGGCCTGACGGTCGCGCTCCTCGCCTTCGGCGGGCTGGGCCGCGGCCGGGTCGGCCAGGCGTGGGTGCTGACGCTCTTCGGCGACTACCGGGGGAGCGTGCGCCGTACGGGACTGCTCTGGATGAGCCCCCTGCTGCTGCGCCGGGGCGTGGACGTACGGCTGCGGCACTGGCGCAGCGAGCCGATGCCGGCGGTCGACTCGAACGGCACCGCGCTGCGCGTCGTCGTGCTGGTGGTCTGGCGGGTCAGGGACACCGTGCGCGCGGCCCTCGGCGTCCAGGACCACGAGGAGTATCTGCGGGAGCAGGTGGAGGCGGCGATGGCGCGGGTGCTCTCGCAGCTGCCCGCCGACGCGTTCCACGACGAGGCGCCGACGCTGCGCGACGCCGAGGCGGTGGGCGACGCGCTGACGCGGCTGCTGTCGGCGGAGTGTCTGCCGGTGGGCATCGACGTATTCTCCGCGCAGCCGACCCGGATCGAGTACGCCCCGGAGATCGCCGCGGCCATGCAGCGCAGCCGGATCGCGGCGATCGACGCCAAGCACCGGGACAGTGTGCTGACCTCGGTGGTGGACGCGGTGGACGACACGGTCGGCAGGCTGACCTCGCGCGGGCTGGTCGAACTGGACGACTACGAGCGCAAGGCGCTGGTCAAGGACCTCACCGTCGCGTTCTACACGGGCCGGCAGGGGGCCGGCGAGAGGCTGTGAGCCACCCCGGGGCCGGCGCGCCCGGTATGCCCCGGTACGCCGGAGACGTGTGAACCCCGGGTGAACCCCGGGGTTCCTGGGTCGGTAACAAGCCATATTTATTGGGGAGTTCGGCGTCGTAGGGGTTTGCCCGTAGTGGATTGTGGGGGACCATTCCGGCGACGGTCACCGCGCGTAGAGCCTTGCGGCGACTGCATAGTTCGCGCCTCCATCCCCCTACACCTCTCCTGTGCGTCCCCCACCGCGTCCCCACGCGTCCCCCCACTTCCGCCCGGAGGTTTTCCGTCATGCGCCGAAGCCTGTCGCTCTCCCTCATATCCGCGGCACTCGCGCTCCCCGCCGTCCTGCTGGCCACCACTCAGGCCCATGCGGCTCCTGCCGACAAGACGCAGGTGCTCAGCAGCTGGACCCAGACCAGTGCCGCCAGTTACAACGCCTGGGCGGCTGCTCGGGCGAACCCGGGCGCGTGGTCGGCGTACGGGTTCGACTGGTCCACCGACTACTGCTCGATGTCCCCCGACAACCCCTTCGGCTTCCCCTTCAAGAACTCCTGCGCCCGCCATGACTTCGGCTACCGCAACTACAAGGCGGCCGGCACGTTCAGCGCCAACAAGGCCCGGCTCGACTCGGCCTTCTACGAGGACCTGAAGCGCGTGTGCGCCGGGTACTCGGGTGCGACGAAGGTCTCGTGCAACAGCACGGCGTGGACGTACTACAAGGCGGTCGACGTCTTCGGGGTCGCCCCGGCGAACGGGACGCCCGCGTAGATCTCCGCGTAAACGGGACGCCCGCGTAAACGGGACCCCGGCACAAGAAGTGAGGCCCCTCGCTCTCACGAGGGGCCTCACTCTGTCGGTGCGCCGCCAGGGACTCGAACCCCGGACCCGCTGATTAAGAGTCAGCTGCTCTAACCAACTGAGCTAGCGGCGCCTGCTGACTCGAAAATAATACCCGCTGTTCCGGGGTGCTCCGGACCAGCGCTCACGACCACGCCGCACTGGTTAAAGATCAAGCTAGATCGTCAGTGCCAGCGCCATCGGGGCCGCGCTGCGGTTCAGCGTCTCCGCCGCCGCGCGCAGCCGGTGTATGTGTTCGAGCGGGAGGGAGAGCGCCAGGCAGCCCACCGTGGACCCCGCCGTCAGCGGGACCGCCGCGCAGACCGTGCCCAGCGCGTACTCCTGGATGTCCAGTACGGGCATGGTCGCCGGCTGGCTGTCGAGCCTGGACAGCAGCAGCTGCTCGCTGGTGATCGTCCGCGAGGTGAACCGGGCGATCCGGTGCCGGGCCAGATGGTCCTTGCGGCCGTGGTGGTCCAGCTGGGTCAGCAGGCACTTGCCGATCGCGCTGGCGTGGCCGGACGCGCGGAAGTCGACGTACTCGTTGACCGCGGGGGTGAGCGGGCCGTCCGCGACCTCGGTGACCCGGATCTCCCCGTCGATGTAGCGGCTGACATAGACCGCCGCGCCCACGATGTCGCGCAGCTTGTCGAGGCTGTCGCGCACCCGGGCGGCCAGCGCCTGTGTCCGGTCCGCGCCGGAGCCGAGCAGGGCCAGCGAGTCGCCGATCACATACGCGCCGTCCGGGATCTGCTCCACGTATCCCTCGCGGCGCAGCATCGACAGCAGCGGGGTGAGATGCCCGGCCGGCAGCCCGCTCTCCCGGGCGATCTGGGTGTCCATGACGCCGCCGCCGTACTTGGAAACGGTCTCCAGTACGCGCAGGACGTACCGCACCGAGTGGAAGGGCGCGGTCGGCTCCGGCTTCAGCACCACGGTTCCCCCTAGCAGGTTGTGACCGCAAGCTCACGGACCACGATAGCCGCCGGGGGGCCGCGGCGGGGCCGCCGAGGCGCACGGATGAGCGTGCGGCCCAGGGCCCCTGTACTGGGCAGCACTACGCTGGCATATGCCAGACGCATACCACTTCAACAGAGTGTGAGGTCAGAGCCGTGCGGTACGGGCAGGAGGGCCGCGCGGGGAAACTCGCGAGTAGGTTTGCCCGCTCCGGGCCGGGGCGCGGAATTTCCGCCGACCGTACTCAGCGGAGCGCGGGCTCCGGGATGTGCGCCGCCCCCGCCTCGTACAGCGCGTGCGCGGCGCGCATCACCAGCGCGTCGCCGTGCCGTGCCGCGATCAGCTGCACCCCGATCGGCAGCCCGTCCCCGTCCACCCCGCACGGCACCGTCGCAGCCGGCTGCCGCGTCAGATTGAACGGGTACGTGAACGGTGTCCACGTCGTCCACCGGCGCTGCCCCGCGCTCCGCGAGCCCGGCACCCCGCGCCCGCCGGGGGGTGACTCCCGGCCCGCCTCGAACGCCGTGATCGGCAGCGTCGGCGTGACCAGCAGGTCGTACGACGCGTGGAACCTGCCCAGCCGCCGCCCCAGCTCCATCCGCGCGTCGACCGCCTTGAGATAGTCCAGCGCGCTGTACCGCTCGCCGGCCGCCGCGATCTCCCGCAGCCCCGGATCGAGCAGCGCCCGCCGGTCCTCGCCGTACGGCTGCACCAGCCGGGCCGCGCCGCCGAACCACAGGGTGTGGAAGGTCTCCACGGGATCGGTGATGTCCGGATCGGCCTCCTCGATGTACGCGCCCAGTTCCGCGAGCCGCTCCACCGCCCGCCGTACCGCCGAGGCCACCGCCGGCCGGACCGCCACCTGCCCTCCGAAGGAGGGGGAGTACGCGATCCGCACCCCTTTCACCCCGTTCACCCCGTCCGCGAGCGCGGCGGTGAGCGGCGCCGCCGGGGCGGGCTGCGACCAGTCCCGCCAGTCGGCGCCGCTGATCACATCAAGCAGCAGGGCCGCGTCCGCCGCGTCGCGCGCCATCGGCCCGGCGTGCGCGAGCGTGCTGAACGGGCCTGCCGGGTACAGCGGTACGCGCCCGTGCGTGGGTTTGAAACCGAAAATCCCGCAGAAGGACGCCGGAATACGGACCGACCCGCCGCCGTCCGTGCCGATCGACAGCGGAGCCGCGCCCGTCGCCACCGCCGCCGCGCTGCCGCCGCTGGACCCGCCCGAGGTGCGGGAGAGGTCGTACGGATTACGGGTCACGCCGTTCAGCGGCGAGTCCGTGACGCCCTTCCAGCCGAACTCCGGCGTCGTCGTCTTCCCGACGAGCACCGCGCCGTGCTCGCGCAGCCGCGCCACCGCCGGCGCGTCCTCCGCCCAGGCGCCGGCCGTCCGTACGGTCCGCGAACCGCGCAGGGTGGGGCCGCCGCTCTGGAGGAAGAGGTCCTTCACCGACACAGGCACCCCGTCCAGCAGCCCGCGCGGCTCCTTGTTCCGCCACCGCGCGGCCGACTTCCCGGCCCCGTCGAGCGCCGCCTCGGAGTCGATCCGTACGAAGGCGTTGACCAGCGGCTGGACCGTCTCGATCCGGTCCAGCACGGCGCGTGTCGCGTCGACGGGGGAGAAGTCGCCGCGCGCGTAGCCGGCCAGCAACTGCCGTGCGGAGAGTCGGGTCAAGTCGGTGAGAAGTGTGTGATCAGTCATGCATGGGGACGTACCCACGTTTCTTGTCCACCACGTTGAGAAGGGGCTTTCCGGCCGACCAAAGTCCGTAAAGCTCTACGAACTGTTCACCCAGACGGTCGCACCACCCCACGGTGTCGCCGCTCATGTGCGGGGAGACGATCAGCCCCGGCACGTCCCACAGCGGGCTCCGGGCGTCCAGCGGCTCGTGCTCGAAGACATCGAGCGCCGCGCCCGCGATCCACCGCTTCGACACGGCCGCCGCGAGGTCCTTCTCCACGACCTGCTGTCCGCGCCCCACGTTGATGAACCGCGCCGAGGGCTGCATCAGCCCGAACAGCCGCGCGTCGAACATCCCCCGGGTCGCGTCCGTGAGCGGCGCCGCGCCGATCACCCAGTCGGCCCGGGTGAGCAGCCGGTCCAGCTGGTCGGCGCCGTACACGCCGGGGCGCGCCGTACGCCCGGTGACGGCCACCGTCGCGCCGAGCGAGCGCAGCGTACGGGCCACGGCCCGGCCGATCGGGCCCGAGCCGATCACGACGGCGCGGCTCTCCGCGACCCGCAGCCCCTCCCGGTGGCGCCAGCGCCGCTGCCGCTGGAGGTCCAGCGTGCCGGGCAGATCCTTCGCCATGGCGAGCACCAGGGCGGCCACGTACTCGGCGATCGGCTCCTCGAAGATCCCCCGGGCATTGGTCACGACCGTGTCGGAGGCGACCAGCCCGGGGCAGAGCAGCCGGTCCACCCCTGCGCTCGCGGTGTGCACCCAGCGGGGCCTGGGGCCCTCGCCCGGCCAGGCGTCCCTGACGGCGTCCGAGGTGAAGTCCCAGACCAGCAGGGCGTCGGCGGCCGGCAGTTCGGCGGCGAGCCCCGCCGCGTCGGTGGTACGGATCCGGGCCCGGCCGGTGAGCCGGCCCAGCCGAGGGGACGGCGTGCCGGGGGAGGCCGCTTCGAGCACGAGGAGCGTGGGGAGGGCGGGACGGGCCGGACGGCCGGGGCGGGCGGAACGGGTTTCGGGCTGCGATGACGGCATATGGATGAGCCCTTCTGCCGTGCGACAGGGGAGAGGTGACGATCGACCACGCTCGCACCCGGCTCAGGCCATCGTCAACAAGCGGCGTGCGCCCGGCGTGGCCGCGCTCCGGAGGCTCCCGGGGCCGGGCCGGGGAATAACCGGAGCATCCCTCCTGTTGTGCTGGGACTGTACGTAACGTGACGCGCGAAGGGTTTGAACAGGTGGACGAGGCGAGCCGGAGCACCACGGAGAACGGCACGGACGGCACGGCCGGCGAGAGAGGCGCGACCGACGCGATCCGGGGGGTGACGCGCGGCACCGCCCCCGTACCCCTGTCGGTACTGGACCTGGTCACGGTCGGCAGCGGCTCCACCGCCGCCCAGGCGCTCCGCACGAGCGCCGAGCTGGCCCGGCTGGCCGAGCGCAGGGGCTACCACCGCCACTGGGTCGCCGAGCACCACTCCATGCCGGGCGTCGCGTCGTCCTCCCCGGCGGTGATCCTCGCCCATCTCGCCGCGCACACCGAGCGCATCAGGCTCGGTTCCGGCGGGGTGATGCTGCCCAACCACGCGCCGCTGGTGATCGCCGAGCAGTTCGGCACCCTGGAGGCGCTCGCCCCGGGCCGCGTCGACCTGGGCCTGGGCCGCGCGCCGGGCACCGACGGGGCGACGGCCGCCGCGCTGCGCCGCTCCGAGCGGCTGAACGAGGGCGCCGACGACTTCCCGCAGCAGCTCGCCGAGCTGACCCGCTTCCTGGACGACGACTTCCCCGACGGCCACCCGTACTCCCGTATCCACGCGGTGCCCGGCCCGGTCCAGGGGCCGCCGGGACGCCCGCCGGTCTGGCTGCTCGGCTCCTCCGGCTTCAGCGCGCGGCTGGCCGGGACGCTGGGGCTGCCGTTCGCCTTCGCGCACCACTTCTCCGCGCAGAACACCGTCCCCGCGCTGGACCTCTACCGCGAGTCCTTCCGGCCCTCCGGGGTGCTGGCCGAGCCGTATGCGCTGATCGGCGTCGCGGCCCTGGCCTGCGACGACGAGGCCGAGGCCCGCGCACAGGTGATGACCGGCGCCCTCTCCATGCTCCGGCTGCGCACCGGCCGCCCCGGGCTCATCCCGACGCCGGAGGAGGCCGCGGCGTACCCGTACACCGCGATGGAGCGGGACTTCGTGGACGGCTGGCTCACCAATATCGTCCACGGCACCCCGGACACCGTGCGCGAGGGCCTGAACGACCTTCAGAAGCGCACCGGCGCCGACGAGTTGATGATCACGGTGAACGCCCACGGCGGCGCGACGCGGCTGCGCAGCTACGACCTGATCGCGGACGCGTACGGCCTGCCGACGGAGTGACGCGGGCCGGGAACGGACCGGCACGCGGCGGCCGTTGGCGCAGGTCAGGGCCGATTGTCAGTGCCCCCTCGTAGCGTTCTCGTAGTGGGTGCGGCGGAACGGCCGCCGCACCCTCACGTGGGGGGAGAGGTCTGCCATGTCGCGTACGAGGACGTATCTGGAGCTGTCGCAGGACGGCGCGGGGGCGCACAAGTTCTACGAGGTGATCGTCGAGGACACCGTCGTCTCCGTGCGGTACGGACGGATCGGCGCCGGCGGCCAGGCGCAGACCTCGTCCTTCCCCACGCGGGCCAAGGCGGAAGCGGCGGCGGCGAAGAAGATCGGCGAGAAGATCCGCAAGGGGTACGCCCCGGCCGTCCAGGGGCAGCGCGCGGCCCGCCCGGTGACGCGCCGCGAGGTCTCCTCGGCGCCCAGCACGTCCCGCGCGGTCGCTCCGGTGCTGTGGCGCTTCCGTACGGGCTCGCCGGCGTTCGGCATCCACATCGACGCCGACCACTGCTGGGTGGGCAATCAGGCGGGGGACGTCTACACGCTCAGCCACGGCGGCGAGGTGCTCTCCCGCTACGCGCTCCCCAACGGCGTCAAGTGCCTGGTGGCGGACGACTTCTGGATCTACGCCGGCTGCGACGACGGCAAGGTCTACGACCTGTCGTCGAAGCTGCCCTTCGCGGCGTACGACATCGCGCCGGACGTCGACATCTTCTGGCTGGACATCCGCGAGGGCGTGCTGAACGTCTCGGACCACAACGGCGGACTGACGGTCATCGACCACGAGGACGAACACCAGTGGTCCCGGAAGTCCGCCGGCTCGTACGGCTGGATGGTGCGCGCCGACGAACGCGCCGTCTACCACGGGCACGGCGAGGGCGTCACGGCGTACGAGCCGGGCGGCGCCGGGGAGTTGTGGCACACGCGGACGAACGGCGGGGTGCTCTTCGGCTGGCAGGAGAACGAGGCGGTGTACGCGGGCACGTCCAGCCATGTCGTGCAGCGGCTCGCCAAGACCACCGGCGCGATCGAGGCGACCTACCGCTGCGACGGGACGGTCTACTCGTGCGCGACCGCGCCGGGCGGGCGCTATGTCTTCGCCGGCGACCGGTCCTCGTCGGTCTACTGTTTCGACGCCGACGGGACACGGCTGTGGAAGCTGGGCACGGGCGGCGGCTCGGCGCTCTCCATGCAGTTCCTGGACGACAAGCTGTACATGGTCACCACCGACGGCACCCTGGTCTGCGTCGACGCGAGCCCCGCCGCGATCGCCGCCGCCCAGCAGGGCACCGTCCCCGTCGCCATGGACGTCAAGTCGGCCGCGGCGCTGCCCACCTACACCCCGGCGACCTCGGTGCGTACGGTCACCACGGTGAGCGCGGCCCCGGCCGGCGGAGTGGTCGTGGAGTGCGTCGACGCGGGCGGCAGGCTCCGCGTCCAGGTCGTCTCCGACGGCTACGAGCCGACGTGGAACGTGCAGTTCCCGCGCGGCATACGCGAGGCAGGCACCCGCTATGTGGTCGATGCCCTGCATCCGGCCCGGGCGGGCTTCTACCGGGTGCGGGGCGAGATCAGGCGTTTGGTGTGACGCGGTCCGGCGGTGTGACGCGGTCCGGGTCCAGGGCGACGATCATCTCCGCGATCCGCTCCGGTGCGACCGGGCGGGAGAACAGCCAGCCCTGGCCCGTGTCACAGCCGATCCGCTGGAGACGGGCGGCCTGGCCCGAGGTCTCCACACACTCGGCGGTGACCGTGAGCCCCAGCCGGTGCGCGAGCTGGACGAGGGCCTCGACGATCGTCTCGTCGGCCGGGCTCGGGTGCACACCCTCGTCGTAGCGGAACCCCCGTACGAACGAGCCGTCCAGCTTGAGGACGGAGACGGGCAGCCTGCTCAGATACGCGAGGTTCGAGTAGCCGGTGCCGAAATCGTCGATGGCGATCCGCACCCCCATGTCGCTCAGCGCCTGGAGCGCTTGGAGGGGGCGGCCCGCGGAGCCCATCACGGCGGACTCGGTCAGCTCCAGTTGCAGCAGTTCGGGCGCGAGCCCCGTCTCGGCGAGGATCCCGGCGACATCCGCGACCAGATCCGAGTCCCAGACCTGCCGCACGGCCACATTGACGCTGACGAAGAGCGGCGCGGCGCCCGGATGGTCCAGCTGCCAGCGCCGCGCCTGACGGCAGGCGGTCGCCAGCACCCACCGTCCGAGCTGCACGATCGAGCCGTCCTCCTCGGCGATCCCGATGAACCGATTCGGCGCGAGAGTCCCGAACTGCGGGTGGTTCCAGCGCACCAGCGCCTCCACCCCGCGCACGACTCCGTCGGCCATGCCCACCAGCGGCTGGTACTGGAGGACGAACTCCTCGCGCTCGACGGCAGGCCGCAGCGTCGAGCTGAGCGCCTGCCGGGTCATCCGGTGCGCGTTGCGCTCCGGGTCGAAGAGCGTCCAGCGCGCCTTGCCGTCCGCCTTCGCCCAGTACAGCGTGGTGTCCGCGGCCTGCATCAGCCCGGTCGGCGTGGTGCCTTCCGCCGCGCGCTCCACGACCCCGATCGACGCGGACATCGACAGCCGCTGCCCGGCCAGGTCGAACGGGCGCTGGAGCGCGGTGAGGATCCGGCGGGCGAGGCCGGCGAGCTGCTCCGTACCGGTGGAGTCCTCGACGAGGACCGCGAACTCGTCCCCGCCGAGCCGGGCCACCAGATGGTCCCCGCCGCCGGTGCGGTCGTCGTACTCGGCGCACTCGGTCAGCCGGCCCGCGACGGCGGCGAGCAGCCGGTCGCCGGTGCGGTGCCCGAGGGTGTCGTTGACGGCCTTGAAACCGTCGAGATCCAGGTAGCAGAGACCAATCCGCCCTGTTCTGCCATCCCCGCCGCCTTCGCTTCCGCCCTCGCCCCTGCCGCCGCCGTACGACCGGGGCGCCGGGTGGAACACCCCCGTGTCGCACGACGCCGACTCCAGCGCCGAGGCGAGCCGCTCGAAGAACAGGGCCCGGTTGGGCAGCAGGGTCACCGAGTCGTGCATCTGGAGATGGCGCAGCCGCGCCTGGAGTTCGCGCCGGTCGCTGATGTCCGTGACCGACAGCAGGACGTCGCCGCTCTCCGGTACGGGGGCGACGGTCACCTCGGCCCAGACCGTCCGTCCGTCGGCGTGCTTGAGCCGGCGGGTGCAGCGGAACCGGGCGCGCCGGTTGTCCAGCACCTGGCGGTACGAGTGCCAGGTGCGGCTGTCCGAGGCGAGGTCGACGAGGTCGGCCGCGGGCCGCCGGCGCAGCGCGGCGGGTTCCGCGCCGAGGAGCGCGCCCAGCGCGTCGTTGGCGCGGACGACCGCGCCCTCGTGGTCGACGACGGCCATCGCGAGCTGCGCGATCTGGAACGCGGCGCGGTAGTCGCGTGATGCGGCGGACGCGGACACGGAGGCTACGGACGCGGAGGCTACGGAGGCGGAGGCTGCGGCAACGGCAGCCGCGGCCTCCGCCGTCTCGCCGGTCCCGGCTCCGGGTTCTCTGCCGAGAACGTGACTCTCTGTCATGGGTTGACTTACGGTGCCGGCCGCCGCGACTGCCGCCGGCTGCGGCCCTTCGGAGGTTCCGCTCACGGCTCGCTCCCGCGGTGCAGTGGTGGCGTACAGGGGATTCGGGACGGTCAGCCAGAGAAAGTGTGCCGATCATAGAGGTAGGCCGGGTGGCCGTTCCAGCTCCTGGGTGGAGAAGCGGGCCGCGGAAGTCCACGGACGAGTGATTGAACGATCGTTTCTGTGCGTCTGGCCTCGGTGGACGCCGAATGGCGCGGCCGGGGAACCGAGGTGACTTTCCGTGAGTCCCGGGGTGTCGCCGGGCTGACGGCTCAGCACGGGCGGCGGAGGGTGCCGCGCTGACGGCCCCTCACCCGGGTGGGGCAGCGGAACAGGGCGTATCACCACAAAATCCCACAAGGTGGGAGTGGTGTCCCTCAATCCCGCAGCCGGAGGTCGATGTGGAGCGTCCGCAGCCACCCGGGCCGGGGGAGCGGCCCCGACTGCGCAGGACCGCGGCGGCCCTCACCTCGCTCATGGCGCTCGCCGCCACGTCCCTGGTGGCCGGCTCCGCCGCGGCCGGGACCGCGCGGGGGCCGTGCGCCCTGCCCCGTACCGCCGCGCACCACTCCCTCGGGCTCGACACCTGGAACTCCTCCTACCCGCGCCCCGACCGCACCCTCGACGCGGTCATGGTCTTCCTGTCCTTCCCCGACTCGAAGCCGCTGACCGCGCCCGCCGCGCTGGCCGCCGACCACTTCCCCGCCACCGGCCAGTTCTACGAGCGCGCCTCGTACGGCAAGTTCAGGCTGCGCGCGCACCCGCGGCTCAGCTGGCTCCGGATGCCGCGGCCCTCCACCGCGTACGGCATACGGCGCGACTGGGCGCCGGCCCGCCGCACCGCCTATCTGCGTGACGCGCTGGCCGTCGCCGAACGGAAGGTCGACTTCTCGCGGTACGACATCGTCTACTTCGTCGCCGACCCGGACGCCCCGGGCGTCGACTCGGACGCCACGAAGGTGGTCAACTTCGAGCGGCCGATGCGGGCGGGCGGGACGGACATCAAGCGCGTCGTCACCGTATTCGAACGGCATCCCCCCGACCGCAATGTGCTGGCCCACGAGACCGGGCACATCTTCGACCTGGCCGATCTCTACCACCGGCCCATGGACGGCAAGGGCGACTGGGACACCTATGTGGGGGACTGGGACGTGATGGGCAGCCAGTTCGGACTGGCCCCGGACCTCTTCGGCTGGCACAAGTGGAAGCTGGGCTGGCTGGACCGGCGCCAGGTCAGCTGCGTACCGCCGTCGGGCACGAGCGTGCTCACCCTGGAGCCGATCTCCGCCCCGGCCTCCGTCGCCGGCGCCGCCGGGACCCGGCTCGCGGTCGTCCGTACCGGCAAGGACACGGCGCTGGCCATCGAGGCGCGCGCGGCGACCGGCAATGACGCCCACACCTGCACCGAGGGCGTGCTGATCTACCGGGTGCGGGGCTCGACCGCCTCGGGCGGCGGCCCGGTGGAGGTCGTCGACACCCATCCGCGCAGCGAGGCGTGCACGGACCGGTCGGTGTACCCGCAGCTGGCGGACGCGCCGCTGGGTGTCGGCGAGACCTTCACGGTGCCGGGCGAGGGGACGCGGGTGCAGGTGGAGGACCGGACGGCGACGGGCGCGTGGACGGTGAAGATCACGCCGAACCCGTGAGAGCCGTACCCGTGACAGCCGAACCCGTGACGGCCGAACCGTGGCATACGGCACGGCGTACGGCATACGGCACGGCGTACGGCATACGCGAGAAGCCCCTCACAGAAGTGAGGGGCTTCTCGCTGTCGGTGCGCCGCCAGGGACTCGAACCCCGGACCCGCTGATTAAGAGTCAGCTGCTCTAACCAACTGAGCTAGCGGCGCCTGCTGACGTCGTAGACCTTAGCACCCGGATCGCCGCCAGGAAAAATCGATATCACCAGGACTGTTTCAGGTGGTCAGGGCGGTGCGCGCGGCGGAACGGGCGGCCCGTACGCACGCCCAGAGCAGCACCTCGGGTCCCGGCAGCCAGGGATGGCGGGTGTCGGGCGCGACCAGCCAGCGCGGACCCGCCGCGGGGCCCGGGGTCAGCGGCGGTACGGTCACGGCGTCACCGGCGCCGTGACAGAGCAGCGGCGGCGGGGCGATACCCCGGCCGCTGCCCCACTCCTCCCAGGACAGCAGCGACGGCAGCCGCTGCGCCGTGCCGGGCGCGGCGAACAGGAGCGTACGGCTCCGGTGCTCGGCGACCGGCCCCGAGCCGGGCCCGTCGCACCAGAGCCGGTCCAGCATCCGGCGGCCGAACACCGCCGGGGCGCTCACCACGTCGAAGGCGCCGCCGCAGGGCAGCACACTCGGCGCGGCGGGCCGGGCGGCCCACAGCGAACGGGTCGCGCGGGGGTACGGTCCGGCGGACGCCAGCCAGTCCGCGCCGGCGGGGGTGACGTACGCGGTCTGGTGGCGGCTCTCGTCGCGGAGGACGCCCAGGATGTCGGGGCGACGGTGGGGGGATTCGTCTCGCAGCCATGCGCTCATACGTTCATGTCTACCGGGAGTGACGATCCTGCTCCCGAGAGTTCGGGAAAACCCGGACGGGACGGTACGCATGCGCGTAACCTGCACCCCGGCATATGCCACACGGCTGGCGCGCAGACCCTCTCGCGCAGTTCCTTCCGTGCAGCCCCGGCCCCGACGGCCCCCGCGCAGCCCCCGCCCCTACCGCCCTCCGGCCGGCGCCCCGCCCGCGGCTCCCTCGCCGCTCAGCAGCTCCCGGCCGAACTCGACCATCTTCTTCGCGTAGTCCTCGGTCCACTCCGCGCGCAGCGCGATGTCCGCGGACGTCAGCCGGTCGAACCGCCGCGGGTCCGCGAGCTGCGCCGCGGCCACCGCCTGGAACTCCACGGCCCGGTCCGTCGCCGCCCGGAACGCGAGCGTCAGCTCGGTCGCTCTGGCCAGCAGCTCGGCCGGATCCTCGACGGACTCCAGATCGAAGAAGTGCTCCGGATCGGCGACCGCCGCCGACGGCTCGAAGAGCAGCGGCGCGGGACGTGTCCGCCGCTCACTCCGCTCGGCATCCGCCATGTGGTTCCTCCTGCTCGTGCGTGTACCGGCCCCATGGGCCACCGTCCATTGTCCAGCCCGGCGCAAGAGGGCCTGCCGGTCGGTCACAGCTTCCCTCAGGGCCGCCAGCTCACCCGGTGCTCGGAGAGTTCCGCGAGGACCGCGTGGTTGGCCTCCCAGCCGTCCGGGAACTTCACCGTCACGCCCAGCTGGACCGGCTCCGTCGACGGGTGTTCGTCCAGCAGCTCCGCGACGCCCGCGCGGCACACCACGACGCAGGCGTGGCGGTGCCGGGACGCGAGGACGCAGAGGCGGCCCGTCTCCAGGTGGAACGCCGTCGCGTCCGGGCGGCCCGAGAGCGGATGCAGCACCACCGTCACATCGAACTCGCGGCCCTGGAGCCGGTTCGCCGTGTCCACCGCCACCCCGCTCACCCCCAGCCCGGCCAGCGCCGCGCGGACCGCCGCCGCCTGGTCGCGGTGGGCCGTGCCGACCGCGATCCGGTCCGCCGTCACCGGCACCGGATCCGGCGACCGCTCGCTCGTCGCCGCCGCGCCCCTGTCCAGCAGCCTGCGGACGACCAGCGCCACCGCCCGTACCGCCTCCGGGTCCGTACGGGGCGTGTGCCGGGCGGGCAGCTCCAGCAGGCCCCAGCCCGACTCGGCCGCCTCGTCGAGCACCCGGTCGGGGCCGGAACCGTCCGACGCCACCCCGAACGCGAGCCGCCGGTCGCCCGGACCCGTACCGCTGCGGAACGGGGTGTACGGATAGAACGCGCCCGACACCAGCGGCGCCGCCGACGCGGGCAGCCGCCAGGAGACGGGCAGCCGGTGCTGCGGCAGCTCCGGGTTGTGCGCCAGGAGCGTCGACACGGCGCTCGCCGACGGGTCGTACGACAGCCCCGCCCACTGGTCCGCGCCCACCACGCTGAACGGGTCCAGCTGGCCCGGGTCGCCCACGAACAGCGCGCGCTCGAAGAGCCCCGCGACGGCGAGCAGCGCGTCCGACCGCATCTGGTACGCCTCGTCCACGATCGCGTGCCGCCACGGCTCGGCGACCTGCACATGCGCCCACTTCGCGGCCGTCGACACGACGACGTCCAGCCCCGCGAGGTCCGCCGCCTTCGCGGACTTCCGTACGGAGGGCAGCGCGTCCAGCGCCTTGTCGTACGGGTCGGCGTCGTTGCTGTGCAGCCGGCCGACCGGCAGCTCCGGGTTCTTCTCCGCGAGGCGCCCGACGAGATCGTCCACCTGCGCGTTCGTCTGCGCGACGACCATCAGTGGCCGCCCGGCCGCCGCCAGCTCCAGCGCGGCCCGCACCACGAGCGTCGACTTCCCGGCCCCGGGCGGCGAGTCGACGACGATGCCCCGGTGGGGGCTGTGGAGGGTGTCGCGCAGGATCGCCTCGGTCGCGAGACCGGCGGCGACGGCGGGGTCGGCGGGAACGGTCGGGGGCATCTGGGCTCCGGGGCGTGGTCGGATCGGCGGTCGGTCAGGGGGTTCGGTGAGTGCCTTGTGGTGTTACGGCCCCACGCCGGGAAGCGCGTCTCCCGGTGGGGCCGGCGGGCCGCCATGGGTCCAGGGAGTCTCCTCGGGCGCCGGGAGCTTCGGGCCCCCGCGCTGGTCGTGCTCGAAGAGCGTCCAGGTGATGCGGTCGCCCTTGGCCGGCACGGAGCCCGGGGCCGGTTCCTTCGAGCGGCCCATCCGGTCCGTCAGCCTCAGGACGAGGACACCGTCGGCGGGCACCGCGTGGACGAACTCGGCGGACTGGGGCTTGCCGTCCAGCGAGCGGTAGACCTTCGTGCCCTCGGCCAGCCGCGGGTCGTCGTCCGTGCGGACGGTGAGGAGCGGGCGGGGGCTCGGGCGTTTGGTCTCGGTGTAGGCCATGACGACCTCGGTGACCTCGCAGAGGAACGCCTCGCCGGAGAGCCGGCGGCCCGCCAGGACCAGCGGGTCGTCCAGGGCCTCCTGGGCGTCCAGCTGCGCCTGGGCCGTCTCGCGCGACGCGAGCTTCTGCGCGGCCGTGACCGCGTCGTCCCGGCGCGGCTGCGGCGGCTCGCCCGCGCGGACGCGGTCGCGGTGGCCGGTGAAGGACCAGCGGTCGCGGGTCCAGCGGTCCTCGACCCGCGAACCCTCCGGCAGCTCCCGGAGCAGGTCGAGGCTGTGCCAGACCGCGTCCCAGGTCGGCCGCATGACCCCGGCCAGCAGCTCGCGGATCCGTCGCTCCGCCGCCGTCAGCCGGGCGAGCTGCTCCTCCGCGTCCGGCCCGTCCTCGGCCGCCGCGAGCGCCTGGCGGGCACGGTCGTAGGCCTCGATGGCCGGGGCCAGCAGCCGGTTGTCGAAGGCGGGGTCCGTCGCCGGGCCCGCGGGCGGGCACAGCAGCTGGCCCTCCCGGTCCCGGTCCAGCTCCGCGCGGAGCGCCGCCTCCGCGCCCGAGCCGCCCGCAGGGGCATCCAGCCAGGCGAGCAGGGCACCCAGATGCTGGTCCTCCAGGCTGGACTGGCCGGTCGCCCAGTGCCGGTTGAGCAGGTCGGTCGTCGCGAGCAGCAGGGACGCGCCGGGCACCCGCGCGCGCTCGCCGTAGTGCGTGAGCCAGCGGCCGAGCAGCGGCACGCGCGGGGGCGCGGGGTAGGGCGCGTCCGGATCGTCCTCGGCGGTGCGCCGGAACCGCATGGACCGGCCCAGCAGCCGTACGAAGTCGAGGCCGGGCCGGCTCGGCACGATCAGCTGCGGCGCGTCCACGCACAGCTCGACCTCGACCTTGACCCGCTTCCCGGTCTCCGGGTCGGTCTCGTTCCGCTCGGCGGGCTCGACGACGTCGGCGTAGGCGTCCAAATACGGCAGGACGGCCTCGGCCAGCTCACCGAGGAACGCGAACCGTAGATCGCGGTCGCGCGGCTGCGCGACGGTGAGCAGCCGGGGCGCGTCCCGGTCCGTCCCGACGAGCGCGCCGAGCGGGGCGCCGGCCTCGCCCGAGGTGCTGAGCGGGACGAGCACGAGCGGCCGGTCGGTGATACGGCGGTGGCGGACGGTGGCCAGCGGCTGGGCCCGCCCGCCGTGTACGGCCTCCAGCCGGGCCAGGGTGCCGATCAGTGACATGCCGTCACCCCCGCCCCGACCGGGCCCAGGGCCTCCGCCCGCAGCGCCGCCGCCCTGCGCAGCGCCGCGACCGTCGGGTCGACCGGGTCGCCCGCCTCGCCGTGCGCCGCCGCGAGGACGTCGGCAACGGTCGTCAGACCGCCCAGCTCGCCCCGTACGCTCCGGCCCAGCGCCTCCACCGCGCCCGCCTCGCGGGCCCGGGAGCGGCAGTGGAAGGCCAGTTCGCAGGCGGCCAGGCACTCGGGCGCGTAGGCCGCGGTGACGGATTCGACGGCGGCGGTCAGCTCCGCGCCCGAGCGGCTGCCCACGTCGAACGTGGTGCCCTCGGGGAGCGCGGCGGCGATGTCCTCGATCCGGGTCAGCCGGGCCAGCTGGCGGCGCGTCACCGACAGCTGCTTCCGTACGTCCACGACGGACGCGGTCGGCAGGTTCGAGAAGTCCCTCGGGCAGACCAGCAGGACGCGGTCACCGACCTCGGCGCCCGGGGTGCGGCCGACGACCCGGTCCAGGGCCAGGACGTACACCGCGGCCTGCCGCGCCGCCGCGCCGACCTTGGCCGCGTCGGCGGAACCGTCGATCATCGGGAAGGACTTGATCTCCACGACCGTCCACCGGCCGTCGGGGCGCACCACGACCGCGTCCGGCTCCAGATACGCGGGCGATCCCGCGACCTCCAGGGCGAGCAGCGGATGGTCCAGCAGCGCCCAGGCGCCCGCCTCGGTGGCCTCGCGCAGGGCCAGCGCCGTACGGGCCGTACGTCCCTCGGGGCCGGCCGCCGCGAGGTCGGGGACGAGCACCTCGCCGGGCTCGGGCGCCGGGACCCCGTCGCCGAGGCGCTCGGCGAGGAGGCGCATCAGCTCCGTACCGCCGTCGGCCTTGACCTTCGCCTCGAACGCGTTCCCGCGCATGAAGGCGAACTGGGACTGGCCGAACGGCGCGGGCGAGCCGAGCGCCGTCGCGAGCGCCGACTTGTCGACCCCGGCGCCGTCCAGCAGAGCGCGCCGCCGGCAGCCGGGGTTGGCGGCGAGGGCGGCCAGCGCGCGGGCGTCCAGCGGATGCGGCGCGACGGCGGGGCCGCGCAGCTCAGCGAGTCGCCGCCGGAGTGTCGTCGGCCGTGGAGGCGGCGGCGGAGGCGCCACCGCCGACACCGTCGACGCCGCCACGGACGCCGTCGTCGGCGTTGTTGGCGCGGGTCCGCTGCTCAGGGAATCGCTCACCCGCGGAAGTCTCGCATCCGGCACTGACAATCGGGGCGGAACGCGGGGTGGAGGCCGTGGAGGCGGTGGACGACAGCACAGGAGACGGGTCGGGCAGGGTGGCCGGCGCGGTGGGCCCGGCGCCCGCGCCGTTCGCCGCCCGGGCCCGGGTCCGGGCCCCCGCCCAGGCCCGCGCGCGGTCCGCCGCGCGCATCCCGGGCGCGGCCAGCAGCGCCCCCAGCCCCATCACCGCGCAGCCCGCGACCGCGTCCAGGAAGTAGTGGTTGGCGGTGCCCATCACCACCACCGTGATCAGCAGCGGATACGCCACGCCCAGCCACCGCACCAGCGGGGTGCGGGCGTGCTTCCACAGCAGCACCCCGCACCACAGGGCCCAGCCGACGTGCAGGCTCGGCATCGCCGCGTACTGGTTGGTCATCCCGCCGAGCCCGCGCGGCGCGCTCGCCTCGGCGCCCCACCAGCCGTACGAGCTGTACTGCGCCATCGTGTCGACGAACCCGTGCCCGGCGTCCAGCAGCCGGGGCGGGCAGGTGGGCAGGAGGGTGAAGCCGACGAGGCCGAGGAGGGTGGAGAGCATCAGCCAGGTGCGGGCCGCCCGGTAGCGGGCGGGACGGCGGCGGAAGAGCCAGATCAGCACGGCCGGGGTGACGAGGTAGTGGAGCGAGGCGTAGACGAAGTCGGCGGGTATCCCGATCGCCGGGGTGCTGGTGAAGAGCCGGTTGAGCGGGTGTTCGGCGTTGAGGAAGAACATCTTCTCCACGCGCAGGATCGCCAGCCCGTGGTCGACCGCCGTCGACACGTCGCCGCGCGCCAGCAGCCGGCCGCCCGAGTACGCGCCGTACACCAGGACGAGCAGGATCAGCTCGGTCCACCAGCGGGGCCGGATCCGGGTCGGGGACCCGGGTTCGGGGCGCGGTCCGGGGCTGGGCAGCGGTCCGGTGGTCGCGCGGGCGCTGGCGCTGTACGGCATTCGGAACGGTCTCCATCATGTTTTCGTGCAGCTGTCGGCCGACGTTCAACCGTACGGTGTAGGCGCTCTTGCCCTCCGACCGGGTGGTGTCTCGATCGGGTGTGCGATCAAGGGGTCTCCCGGCTGCCATGAGGGACGTCAGGATCCCCCTGACGGTTGCCTCCCATTCAGGTGCGTGATGATGGAACGGCACCCCTATGTGCACCCGTATTGAACTCAGGGAGTACCACCATGGCACCGCGCATCCTGCTCGCCCGGCACGGCCAGACCGCCTGGTCACTGTCCGGAAAGCACACCGGCAGGACGGACATCCCCCTCCTTGAGGAGGGGCGTCGCGGCGCCAAGCTGCTCGGCGAACGGCTGCACCGCGAGCCCTGGTCGGGCCTGGAAGGCATGGACGTACGCACCAGCCCACTGGTCCGCGCCGCCGAGACCTGCGCGCTCGCGGGCTTCGGCGAGCGGGCCGAGCCGTGGGACGCGCTGATGGAGTTCGACTACGGCGCCTACGAGGGCATGACGCCGGACGAGATCAAGGCCGGCCGGCCCGACTGGCTCATCTGGCGCGACGGCGTCCCGGACGGCGAGACGCTGGCGGAGGTCTCCGCGCGCGCGGACGAGGTCGTGGAATGGGCGCGCTCCGCCGAGCGCGACGTGCTGGTCTTCGCCCACGGCCACATCCTGCGCGTGATCGCCGCGCGCTGGCTGGGCGAGGACATCGCGTTCGCGGCCCGGATCAGGCTGGACCCGACCTCGCTGTCCGTGCTCGGCTGGGCGTACGACATGCCCGCGATCCACGTGTGGAACGACACCGGGCACCTCGCGCCGTAAGCCTGGTAAGCCCCGCAAGCCTGGCGAGCGGGACTTACCGGCAGCCGCGCTGTCACGCCCGTACGTTCGCCGTCACGCCCGTACGTTCCCCGTCACGCCCGTACGTTCGTCGCCGCGTGCCGTTCCAGGAAGCCGCCGACGTCCGGCAGCCGCCGCTGGGGCAGCAGCGCGCGGGCCGTGGACGCGAGCTTCGTCTGGATACGGGACGACTGGACCTCGTCGAGCAGATCCAGCACCTGGTGGCCCGCTGCCGCGGCCTCGTCAGGCGCCCCCGCGCGCGCCAGATAGGTGGCCAGCTCCGCGCGGTACAGGGCGAGGTTGCGGGCGAAGTGCGGCTCCTGGAGGACGGTCGCGCGGTGCGCGTGCCTGGCCGCCCGTGTCCAGTCACCGAGCGCCTCGTGGCACAGCGCCTCCTGCGCCTCCAGTTCGGGCTCGCCGAAGAAGGACATCCACTCCGGGTCGGCGTCGTGGGGGCCCTTGGCGAAGAGCTGGTGCGCCTGGGCGAGTGACTGCTCGCACCCCGCGCGGTCGCCGAGACCTGCCCACCCCGCCGCCTCCCGGAGCGCGAGCAGCGACAGCAGCCGGGCCGAGCCCAGCGTCCGTGCCGCGCGCCGGCCCGCCTGCGCGGCCCGTACGGCCTCCCGGCAGCGGCCCGAATCCCGGGCCAGGAACGAGGTGTTGGAGAACGCGTGCGCCTCCAGCGCCAGGTCGCCCGCGATCCGCGCGGTCGCCAGCGCCTCCGCGTAGTACGAGCGCGCGTCGTCGAGACGGCCCGAGTCGTGCGCCAGCCAGCCCACCGAGATCGACAGCTCGCCCGCGCCGGCGTGCAGCCGGTCGGCCGTGGACTGCCGGGTGGTCGCGCCCGCGTCCAGCAGGGCGTACGCGGCGCGCAGCGGCTGGGCCGCGCGCCGGAACAGGCCGTCGGCGCCGTGCCGGTCGTCGAGCAGCCGGATTCTCCGTACGGCGTCCTCGACGGATTTCACCTCGGCCTCCCCGACCCGCCGCGGGGAGGGGATGGCGGGTACGGAGAGGACGGGGGGCGGGGCCGCGGCGGCGGACACGGGCGCACCGCCGAGGCCGAGGGACGCCGCCATCACCGTGGCGGAGCCGCTGGTCATGAATGCGCGACGCAGCACGTCGCTCTCCTCGTGGGTTTCGCTGGTTTCGCTGAGTTCACCGGCCGTGCCCGGGGGGCGGGGGCGGCCGGAGCCGTACGTCGGGTCGGTCGGCGGATCGGTCGCCGGGTCGGTCGGGTCGGTCGGGGGGAACGGGTCGGTCGGGGAGAACGGCGCGGGCCGCGCCGCTCTGCCGCGTACCTCCGCGCGGGCGCGGAAGCCCAGGTCCTGGAGCGTCAGTCCGGGGAACATATGCAGGAAGACCCGTTCGTACGCGTAGTTGGGACAGCGGATCTCGCCTGCCTCCACCCGTCCGATATAACGTGCGTCACAGGCGACTTGTTCACCGATCTCGCGTGCCGCCCGGCGTACGGCGGCGGCGAACTCCCCCGGCGAGTGCTGAGCACGCAGCCGGCGGAAGGCGAGGTTGGGAACTGCCCGAGACGACGCCATGGCCGATCCCTCTCCTGGTACAGCCGTCGGTGCCGCGGGCCTGGTGCCATGGATGACACGGCCTCGCGGCGCCCGACTCCGGTTGTTCCGGCGGATCAAGAACGTACCGTCTGTGATGGGGTCTTCACGCCGAGTTCTGCTACAAATCGGATTTCTCGCCCACGATCCGCCATGAAATGCCATCCTTTGCGGCGGCGTGCCGCCGTAGCTGTTGACGCGATGTCGCGTTGAACCTCATGGATGACGCCCACGTTGGAGGTCGGTATGGAGTTCAGCGCGCATTCCAGGGACGGGAACGGAAACGGGGCAGGGACCGGGAGCGGGGCAGGGAGCGGGGCCGCGGAGGAACCGTGCGATCTCGTGACGGTGCCCGCCAGGCAGGGGCTTGAGGCGGTCGACATCCTGCGCCGCGGCGCCACCCCGGCGGTGGGGCCCGTGCTGCACGACGGTCCGTGCGACACCCTCGGCTTTCTGGTGCCGCCCGGCACCGCGGCGGCCTGGGACGTGCCGGGCAGCGCCTGTACGCGGACCGACGGCCGCGGCCTGCGTATCCCGGCCGAACCGCCGGTCACCGGCTCGGACTGGCTCCTGCCGCCCGACACGACGGGCCCGGTCACGGACCCGGCGGTGCTGCGGGAGGCGCTGGGCGAGGCGGCGCGGCTGATCGAGGCCGCCGACCGCTGTTCCTAGATCCGGCCGATAATGGACGGGTGGCAAAGAACAAGCGCCGTGGGCGCGACGGCGGCGACGCCGAGTCGGCCGGGACCGCCGGAACCGCCGAGGCCGTCGACGGTGGTACCGCCGAGCTGATACCCGACCGGGAGCGCCGCCGCGCCTGGACGCTGCTGATCGACGGCGCCCCGCAGTCGCACGTCGACCTGGCCGACCCGGCGTATCTCTCGTTCGCGTACCAGCGCCGGCTCGGGCATGTGGCCGACCTCGTCGCGCCCGCCGGCCGGCCGCTGCACGTCGTACACCTCGGCGGCGGCGCCTTCACGCTCGCCCGCTATGTCGCCGCGACCCGCCCCCGGTCCACCCAGCAGATCGTGGAACTGGACGCGGCGCTCGTCCGGTTCGTACGCGAGCGGCTGCCGCTCGATCCGGCGGCCCGGATCCGGGTCCGCGCCACCGACGCCCGCGCGGGGCTCGCCAAGGTGCCGGACGGATGGGCGGATCTGGTGATCGCAGATGTGTTCGGCGGCGCCCGCACCCCCGCGCATCTGACCAGTACGGAGTTCCTGCGGGAGGTACGGCGGGCGCTGCGGCCGGACGGCTGGTACGCGGCCAACCTCGCCGACGGGCCGCCGCTCGCCCATCTGCGCGGCCAGATCTCCACCGCCGCCGGGGTGTTCGGACAGCTCGCGCTCGCCGCCGACCCGGCCGTGCTGCGCGGGCGGCGCTTCGGCAACGCCGTCCTGGTCGCGTCGGACCGGGAGCTGCCCATCGCCGAACTGACCCGCCGGATCGCGGGCGATCCGCACCCCGGACGGGTCGAACACGGGCGTGAGCTCACGGACTTCACCGGCGGCGCCCCCGCAGTGACGGACGCGACCGCCAAGGCGTCCCCGCTGCCACCGCCGGGCACGTTCGCTTCTTGAAGGCTGCGGCCACCACCGAATCAGCGGTCGTCGAACTCGACCATCGGCGGATGGTCGTGCCAGGTACAGAACACCGAGACCTCGCGGCCGTCCAGCGTGAACGTCACCCGGATCCAGTACGGCTCGGTCCACACCTGCATTCGCCAGCCCGCCTCCGGCGTCGCAGAGACCAGCTCCGCCGAGGTCTCGCCCAGGTCGAGGGCGACCCGGCCGCCGTCGACCGTATAGCTCTTCACCTGCCCGCCGTCCGTCGACTCCGTCCCCCCGCCGGGGAGTTCGGCGGTACGGGACGCCTTCGGCGACGGCGCCGAGGGGGAGACGGCGGGGGGAGCGGTACCAGAGCCGGAGCCGGATCCGGCACCGGAACCCGCACCGGACGGTGCCCCCGTGGCCTCCGGGCCCGCCGGCCGCGTCTCCTCCGCCGCCGGGCTCTCCGACGGCCGGGCGGACGAGACGACCGGCTCCGAGCCCTGCTCCGGCGCACTGCCGGCGGGCAGCGGGAGCGCGCGCGGGGGGTCGTACGCCGTGCCCGCCATGACCGTATGGACACCCCACCACGACAACGTGACGGCGGCGCCCGTGGCGAGCAGCCATGCCGTGGTGTGGACGAGTCCGGTACGCGTCGGGGCCTTCATCGGGGCCATAGTGCCCCACGCGTACACCAGTTGTCCCAGGAGCCCCGCAGAACACGTAGTGCAGGAGCACTTCGTGGTGATCCTCAACGATGGAGGATCTGTTCACCGTTCCTGTTGAGGCTACGGGGCATCCGGCCGTGTGGCCGAGGAGGTCTCCGGACGGGCCGGCCGGGGCTTGACCCGGATGTCATCGGCTTCGAGCTGGGCAAGGAGTTCCTCGGCGCTGGGGTGGCCTAGGCAGACCTTCGACCTCGGTAGTCTTGGGCTCATGCCTACTGCCCCGGTTCGTGTTCGTTTCGCCCCGTCTCCGACCGGCATGTTCCATGTCGGTGGCGCGCGGTCCGCTCTCTACAACTGGGCCGTGGCGCGACAGTCCGGCGGCACGTTCGTGCTGCGGATCGAGGACACCGACGCGGCCCGGAACAAGCCGGAGTGGATCGACGGGATCATCAGCGCGCTGGCGGCCATCGGCATCCATGAGGAGGACGGCGCGTTCGAGGGGCCGTACTTCCAGTCGCGGAACGCCGCCCGGCATACCGAGGCCGCACAGCAGCTCTTCGCGGCGGGCAAGGCGTACTACTGCGACTGCACCCGGGAGCAGCTGAAGGGGCGCACCGGGTCGGAGCACCTCGGGTACGACGGGTTCTGCCGTGAGCGCGGACTGGCGTACGAGGAGGGGCGGGCGCTGCGGTTCCGGACGCCGGACGAGGGCGAGACCGTCGTTGTCGACCTGATCCGTGGGGAGCCGGCGTTTCCGAACAGTGCGATCGAAGACTTCGTGATCGCGCGCGGTGACGGGTCGCCGGTCTTCTTGATCGCGAATGTGGTCGACGACCTGGACGAGGGCATCACGCAGGTCATCCGGGGTGAGGAGCACCTGTCGAACACGCCGAAGCAGCAGTTGCTGTGGGAGGCGCTCGGGGCGAAGGCGCCGGTGTGGGCGCACCTGCCGGTGATCGTGAACGAGAAGCGGCAGAAGCTGTCCAAGCGCCGGGACAAGGTGGCGCTGGAGGACTACCTCGCCGAGGGGTTCCTGCCCGAGGCGATGGTGAACTACCTGATGCTGCTGGGCTGGGGGCCCGGCGACAACCAGGAGATCCTTCCGTACGAGGAGCTGGAGCGGCTCTTCCGGATCGAGGACGTCAACGGGGCGCCGGCCTTCTTCGACGTGAAGAAGCTGACCGCGTTCAACGGTGACTACATCCGCGCGCTGTCGCCGGAGCAGTTCGCCGCGGCGTGTGCGCCGTGGCTGGTGGCTCCGTACGCGCCGTGGGCGCCGCAGGCGTTCGACGCGGCGGTCTTCGAGACGGTGGCACCGCTGGCGCAGACCCGGCTGGCGGTCCTGTCGGAGATCACGAGCTACGTCGACTTCCTGTTCCTCGACGAGCCGGTCGAGGACGAGGCGTCGTGGAACAAGGCGATGAAGGCGGGCGCCGCCGATGTCCTGCGCGACGCCCGCGCGGAGCTGGCCACCGCGGAGTGGCGGGCGGACGATCTCAAGGCCGTACTGGTGGCGGTCGGTGAGAAGCACGGTCTGAAGCTGGGCAAGGCCCAGGCTCCCATCCGGGTCGCGGTCACCGGCCGGACGATCGGGCTGCCGCTGTTCGAGTCCATGGAGGTGCTCGGCCGGGACCGGGTGCTGGCACGCCTGGACGCTGCTTCGAAGAAGCTGGCCGGGCCGGCGTAGCCGCGGTCGCCTTCGCGGTCAGGCGAGCTCCGCCAGCAGTTCACCCCAGGCGTTGGCGAAGTAGGGCAGGCTGAACCGGGCCAGGGCGTCGTACGCGCCCTTGGCCTCGGCCTCCGGCGCGGCGGCGCGCTCCAGCACCTGTGCGGCGAGACGGCTGAGGTCGGGGGCGGGCTGGCCGGTCAGCTCGGCGAGGTCGCCGAGTCCCGCCACTGGGCGGATCAGGCAGGGCAGTCCGAGCAGGAGGGCCTCGGCCGCGCAGCGGCTCCAGCCCTCCCGCATCCGGGGCGCGAAGACACCGACGTCGCAGGCGCGCAGGAGACGTAGGTAGCGCTCGCGCGGCAGGTCGTAGTGGGTGCCGTCGAAGCCGATGGTGTTGCTGCCGCTGGTGATCACTTGTATCGGGTGAGCACCGGCCAGGGCGTCGGCGACGTTCAGCGTGCCTTTCCAGTGCACGGCCTTGCCCGCGTACACAGCAACGATGTCCGGGGCGATACCGAACTCGGCGCGGCACTCGTGCCGGTCGAGGCGGCGTACCCGCTCCACCTCGGCGAGGTCGAAGGCGTTGTGGATGATCCGTACGTCGCGGACCCCTCTGGCCCGGAGGAACTCGGCCCAGTACGGGGCGACGCACACCACGCCGGCGCACTGCGGGAGGACATCGAAGAGCCGCTCCCAGAGCATGGCTTCGAAGGGCGCGGAGTCGTGCTGCAACGGTTCGTAGTGGTGGAAGAGGAACACGGTTCTGGCTCTCATGCCCGGTGTGAAGAGCAGCAGGCTCAGGTCGTCCCAGACGAAGGAGCCGTCCTCCCGGTCCAGGGCCCGGACGGCGGGGGCGAGGCGGGCGAGGTGGCGCAGCTTGCGCCAGCGGCGGACGCGGTAGGCGCGCTTGTAGTCCGGCACCGTGCGCCATTCGACGTGGTCGGCGGTCACGCCGTGGAGCATCCGTAAGTAGGCCCGGCCTCCTGTACGGCCGACCGGTTCCATCGAGTACGCGACCTGTCTCATGGGCGTACCTCCGGTATCACCGGCATCACCTGCTGATGGCGGACGTACTCGGCCTGGAGCAGCGTGTGCGCCGCTTCCAGATGGACGCTGAGCGGGCGTGCGGCCTCGGCGAGAGGAAGGTGGAAGTCGGCCAGGGCCCGGAGGAACTTCGCGTGCCGGTCGCGGTTCGGCGAGCGGTGCAGGTCGCGCAGATTGTGGATGCGGTCGGCGAACCGGACCAGGAGTCCCTCCGGTGACAGACCGGCCGTCTTCGCCCGCCAGCGGGCCTCGTCCCCGGGCTCTTTTCGCCTTCGTTCCAGCCGGTGGTCAGGGGTGATGGCGCGGAGACGGGCGCTGAAGGCGACGCCCAGTTGGTTGGTGAGGAGGGCCTCCGCGCCGGGGTTGATCTCCAGCGCATCGTGCAGGAGGCCGAGGAGAAGCGTGTCGGGATGCGTTACACCGAGTTCGGTCCGGAGGACGGCGACCACGGCCACGGGGTGCTGGATGTACGGGGTGCCTTGATCACGCGTGTGCCCGCCGTAGACCGTGAGGGCCAGGCCGCCGGACACACGCGCACGGGTCCGGTCCCGGGCGTTCCATTCGGTGGTGCCGAGCGTGGACAGGATGTGTGCCAGGTGAATCGTGCCCATCGGGCTCACCTCTCGCGTGTGTTCGACAGGAGCGGCCGGTGGGGATCGGGGACGTGGTCGGCGAGTAGCAGGATGTCCCCGACGGCCAGGGCGTCGAGTCCGAGCTCGGCTGTCGCGCGTACGGCCTGTTCGGCGGTCCGCAGGATGGGGGCGCCCTTGCGGTTGAAGGACGTGTTCAGCAGGAGGGGCAGGCCGGTGCGGCGGTGGAACTGTTCCAGGAGCTCGCGGAGGCCCTGGTGGTCGGCGGATACGGTCTGGACGCGGGCGGTGCCGTCGTGGTGTGTGACGGCGGCGATGCGCGCGGCCCGGCTCGGCCTGGCGCGGGCGACGCGGTTCATGAACGGGTCGCCAGCGGTCTCGAACCAGTCCGCGGTGTGCTCGGCGAGTACGGCGGGCGCGAACGGACGGTAGGCGGCCCGTCTCTTGATCGCGTTGAGCCGGTCACGGGTGGCGGTGTGTCCCGGGTGGGCCAGGATCGAGCGGTGGCCGAGGGCGCGCGGTCCGAATTCCATCGGTCCCCGCACCCAGCCGACGACGCGGCGGTCGGCGAGCAGCGCCGCCACGGCCGGCGCGAGATCCTTCCCGAGGCCGGAGACCACGCTGTATCCGGGCGGCACGAGCGCGTCGGATATACGGCCCGGCTCCGGGCCCCAGGCCGCATCGGTCGGTACGGGAAGCCGGGCCTGCCCGAGCTGGTAGTGCCAGCCGTACAGCGCGGCCCCCACCGCAGTGCCCGCGTCATGGGGCGCGGGCGCCACGAACAGTGTGTCGAAACCGCTGTCGGCGGCCAGGTGGCCGTTGAGATGGGAGTTCAGGGCGCAGCCGCCCGAGAACACCAAGGTCCTTGCCCCGGTCAGCCGTTGGACGTGCCTGGCAACGTGTACGACGGAGTCGGCGAACACCTCCTGGGCGGCGGCGGCCAGATCCGCGCGTGCGGTCTCGGGGTGGTCCGTTACGTTGTCGGCGGTCCAGGCCCGTTCGCCGATCAGCAGCGGGGTGCCGCTGTCCGCCGAGCCCATCGGATGCGCGACGCGGATCTCGCCCTCGTCGCCGAGCCGGATCAGTTCGCGGACCTGTGGCCCGTACCGCAGGGGATCGCCGAAGGCGGCCAGGGCCATCATGCTGCCCTCGGGCTCGTCGCCCGGTGGGATCACCCGCTGGGCGAGGTTGCGGTAGAAGTGGCCGAGCGAGGAGTGGACGCGGCGGGGCCCGACGGGACCGGGCACCACAAGGGGCATGCCCTGATGGAGCCGGTCAATGCGGTCGGGCCGTAAGTCGTAGCCGGTGACGCGTTCGCGGCCCGGCCCGAAGTCGGAGCCGAGGGCCGAGCCGCCGGCGTCGATGACGAGTCCGGCCGCGTGGTCGTGCCCGGAGAGCAGGAAGCC
Source organism: Streptomyces sp. NPDC093109 (assembly GCF_040701725.1). NCBI lineage: Bacteria > Bacillati > Actinomycetota > Actinomycetes > Kitasatosporales > Streptomycetaceae > Streptomyces > Streptomyces sp. NPDC093109. Next base: position 204,242 of record NZ_JBFBEZ010000005.1, on the reverse strand, counting down.
GGAGAGGACGTGCGCGGTGTGGTGGGACAGCAGCCGCAGGTGCTCGCCGAGCGGGGCCGGGAGCAGGGCGGCGAGTTCGTCGCGCTCCTCGGCGAGCCACGAGCCGGCGGCGGGGGTGGGGCGCATGGAAGCGGCCCAGACCGCGTCCACGTCCTCCGGGCCGATACCGGCTGCCTCCATGCACCACTCAAGGGATCGGGCGGGGGCTGTGAGGACACCCTTGCGGGTGTGCCGGTGGTGCTTGACGCCGCTCCAGCGTTCTTCCTCGGCGGCGTAGAGGCGGCCGTCGACGACCAGGGCGGCGGATGTGTCGTGGTGGAAGTTCAGTCCGAGAACCGCGGGCATGAGCGCACACCTCCAGGTACGGGTCAGACGGCGATGGCGGCGGCCGGGGCCGGAGCGGGGACGACTGCCGATCCGGAGTCGGTGTACTCGTGGCACCTCAGGCAGAACCGGAAGTGGTGACAGCGCGGCGCGAACACCTTCGCGGCGAAGTCCTCGTCCCAGACGCTGAATTCGCTGTCGTCCTTGGCCATGGCGTTGAAACAGCGGTAGCAGGAGCCGTCCAGCTCGACCATCAGGTGCTGATCGAGATAGCGGGAGCAGATCCCGCGCAGTTTGTTGGCCGGCTGCCCGACGTCTACGTGGTGCACGTGGTTGGTGACGTGAATCGCTCCGTGCGCGGCGCACAGGTCCGCGATCTCCACGAGCCGACTGGCGCTGATGCCCTCCAGCACGCTGTTGACGACGACAGTCTTTCCGGCCGCGCGGAGGCGGGGAACGACGGCGTGGACCTCCGCGTAGTTCTCGTGTTCGTCGTCGCAGCCGATGAGGATCTGGTCGTACGAGCGGAGGGTGGCCTCCATGATCCGCTGGTTGCGGGCCAGGGTGATGGCGTTCGTGCCGAGGACGAGGACCTTCTCCGGCAGCCGGGTGCGGGCCAGGTCGCTGAGGGCGGGGAAGTCCCGGTGGACGGTGGGCTCGCCCCCGTTGATGTGCAGTTGCTGGAACGGGATGGTCTCCAGCCGGGTCAGGACGGTGGAGAACATCTCCAGGGGCATGTTCTCGCCCTGGGCGCCGTCGGCGAAGATACAGAAGTCGCACGAGCGATTGCACTTGGTCGTGATCTTGATCTTGGCGGTCTTGAGGGTCCGGGGAGGGAGATCTCCGGCGGGCGGCATGGCGGTCAGCTCCTTCTGTGAGAGGTACGTCATTCGGCGTGGAAGGTGAGGAAGTCCCGCACCACCGGGCTGTGCCGCGCCCAGAGGGCGAGCGTGTCGCGCAAGGTTTCGGCGGTAGTGGGGCCAGTGGGGAGCAGTTCGGCCATCCGGCCCGCCAGTCCCTGGGAGGGACTGATCTCGTCGACGGCCAGGGTCCGCAGGGTTTCCGTGGCGGCTTGGAGTTCCTTCGCCTCGCGAGTGATCAGATATCCGGTGGCGACACCGGGCGGTGGGTCGAGGTAGTACAGCCAGCGCGCCACCCGTACGCGGAGCATCCCGGCGGTCATCGTCCAGGCGATCCGGGAGTCAGCGGTGGTGTCAGTTTTCACGGATGTATCGGGGACTTGCCGCACGGCCGCTTCGAGAGCGACATGAGCGGTACGGAGGAGCTGCCGAGCGCTGAGGGCGGACGCAGCCCGGACGGCGCTGGTGGTCTTCGCCTCCCGCAAGAACAGCTCGGCGTACCGTTCCAGCCCGCCCGGATGCCACTGGCTGAGAGCGGCGGTCTTGCCGGGACAGCGGGTACGGGTCGCCAGCGCGGCGGCGGCGAACCAGCACGGAGCGAGGTAGTGCCAGGCCACGCAGTGGCGCCGGTAGCCGGGGATGTCTTCGGTGACGTTGTCCGTACTGTCGGCCGCCAGCCGATACCGTCCGCCAAGCCGCGTGTGCAGGATGCCTCGGTAGAACTGCTCGTCGACACCACCCCAAGGCGCCATCTGCGCATGGGACTTCCAGCGCTGAAAGTCGCGCACGCTCCCGCGGACCAGGCTCCAGGTCGCGAGTTCGGGTGGGGAGATCAGCCGGCGATCGGCCTCGGAGAGGGTGAAGGCGAAGCCGGGCGGGTGCTCAAGGAGGCGGCGGTGGGAGGTGTCCCGCGTGACCGCTGCTCGGTGCGCGGCGGCAAGGCGGTGGTTCCACTCCTGCCAGTCCTCGGGTGCCTCGCGCAGCAGGACGCGTACGTCGAGGTCGGAGTGGGGAGCCAGCAGGTCGGCGGGCTGCCACTTGTGTGTGAGCATCGCCGCGCCGACGCCCTCGGCGTCCAGCTCGTTCCCGTACAGATCACCGAGTGCCACGTACAGCGGCAGTGTGTCGGTCGGGGAGGCGGCCATCAGCCCTCCCCGGGGGCGCGACGACCGCACGACGGCGGCTCGGCCGTGCCCCTGCTGAGGACGGGCAGCAGGGGAAGTATGGGCGCGTCCTGGGGGCGTTCCATCCGGTCCCAGCGCAGGTCGTAGTCGACGTAGTGATAGCCCTGCCACGCGTCGTTCGTGTCGCGGTCGAGCATGGACCGGAACAGGTGGGCGAAGGCGTCGCCGAGGGTCCCGTCGGCCAGATGGGGCTTCAGGGGGATGTCGCGGTTGTGGAGGATGCAGGGGCGAGCCACGCCGGTCGGGGTGATCTTGATCCGGTTCGCGTCGGAGCAGGTGGCGCAGCTGGAGTTGGAGATGAAACCGATCGAGCCGGCCCAGCCGTCGGGCCGCAGGTAGCGGCCGGGGCTGCGTACTCCGAGCTGGGTACGAGGGACTTCGCCCGCGCCCGTGAACCATCGCTGGAGCCGATCGCGTACTTCGGCCTCGCTGATGAACTCCGTGTCGAACAGGGCCTGTGCCGGGCCGATGTTCTGCAGCTCGATCAGACGCACGGCGACAGGAAGATCCCTGGCCAGCTCGGCGACCGCGAACGCGTCCTCGATATAGGTGCGTTGGAGTACGCAGTTGACCTTCACGCGCAGGCCGAGGGCGAGCGCGGCGTCGATCGTGGCCCTGGCTTCGCGGGGGTCTCCGCCTCCCATGATCGCGGCAGACCGGCCAGGGTCGAGGCTGTGGAGGCTGACGTTGAGATAGGTAAGACCGGCCTGCTGGAGCTGTTCGACGCTCAGTCCACGGCGCAGGTTGCCGTGGCTGGTCATGCCGATCGTCGCGCCGGGTCCGAGACCGTCGGCCAGTCCCTCGATCACGGCCAGGATGTCCGCCCGCAGGGTCGGCTCGCCTCCGGAGCAGTGGGCCTTCCTCACCTGCCAGGCTCCGGCCTCGGCAGCGATGGCCGCGTAGTCCGCCGAGGTCAGGGGGCGGTCCTTGTGCCCGTAGTCCGGCATGCAGCGCGGCTTGCAGAACACGCAGTCCAGGTTGCAGAGCGAGTTCAGGGTGAGCGCCAGATAGGGGTGGTTGCGGCCGGTCGCGGTGAAGGCGGCGACGAGGTCGCGGTGGCTGGTGCTGAGCATCGGGTCAGCCTCCTGAGAGGGGAGAGTGCGCAAGGGAGACATCGACCAGACCGTTCAGCGGCCGGTCGGCGAGGTGGCGGCGCAGGTTGTCGGCGAAGAAAGCGACCGCCTCGTCCATGTAGGTGCGGGAGAAGACGGCGCTCTTTGGCGTGAGCAGAACGCGAGGGTGGAGTCGCAGCGGGTCGCGTGCGGGCAAGGGCTTCGGATCAGTGACGTCCAGGGCGGCTCCGCGCAGACGCCCGGAATCGAGGGCCGCGATGAGCGCCCGCTGATCGACGGTCGACGCTCTGCCCAGATTGATGAAGAGGGATCCGGGCTTACAGACGGAGAGGAGTTCGTGGTCGAAGAAATGCCGTGTCGCGCTCGTGGTGGGTAGCAGATCGACCGTCACGTCGGCGACGGCGACCGCCTCGTGAACCGCCGACGCGCGTATCCACGTGATGCCGTCGCGCGGAGCCGACGGAGGTGTGCGCCGTACGCCGATCACGTTCATACCGAGGGCGCGAGCGGTTCGGGCGAGGTGCCCGCCGATGCTGCCGCAGCCGACGATGGTCATCGTCGCCCCGGCCAGGTCGAAGAATTCCTCGGCGAGATCGCCCTTCCACCAGGTCCGGTTCCGCTGAAGACGCTGGCTCAGGAACAGGCCGCGCGAGAAGCCGAGAACCAACCCCATGGCGTGCTCGGCCATGGGGCGGCCGTGGAATCCGTACGAGCGGGTCAGCGCCACCCCGGCTGCCGCGATCTCCGCCACAGGGAGGTGATCCGTACCGGCCGCAGGCGAGGAGACCCACTTCAGGTGAGGGACGGTAGCCAGCCACTCGGACTTGAACCTCCAACCCAAATACACCTGTGCATAAGGGAGATGGCAGGGAAGGCTCTCGGCGGTGGCAACGCGGACATCGACGTCCGGGAAAGCGGCCCGCAGGGACCGCTCGTGTTGTGCGGAAAGGCGCCAGAAGGCATGCGGGGACTCAAGGCAGATCAGCACGACGGGACGGCTCATCGGCTCCCACTCCCCGCGTCGGGCATCGGGTCCAGGGACCAGGGGGCGATACGGCTGAGAGCGGAGCCGATGGTGGCCTCGTAGTCGTGACGCGACCGAAGGAGCGCTGTCCCGGCCTGTACAAGGCGGGCGCGTTCGCCTGGCATGACAGTCAGAGCCCGGTGGAGGGATTCAGCCAGGGAGGTTGGATCGCCGGGTGTCGCGCTGAACCCCGTCTCCCCCTCGATCACCGTCTGGACCAGCCCACCGGCGGCCGTGGCGACCACCGGACCTGCCCCCGCCGCGAATGCCTCCAGCGGTATCCGGCCGAAGGGCTCCTCGCGGGACGGTACGACGACCGCGCGCAGGGCCGGGCTGTGAAGCCAGCTGCGGATGGCCGGGCTGAAGTGCGTGACCAGCGTCGCGTCGATCCCGTACTCGCTTATACCTGCGGCCAAGTGGGCCTGGTGGGGAGTGAGCCCGTCGGAGCCCTCGGCGGGGGTCGTGGCCGCCAGCAGCAGGTGGGGAAGGCGTACGCCGTGGTTCTTGAGGACATGCAGGGCCTTGAGGAGGTCTTCGAAACCCTTGGTCGGGACCGGCCGTCCCATCGCCAGCAGAAACCCGCCCCGGGCCGAGAACGGAAGTGGGAGTACGGCCGATGGCGGGCCGATCTCTTCGAGGATCAGACCGTTCAGGATGTCCACGATGCTCCTGCGGCGAAGGCCACAGTTCACCGTGAGGTGCCCACGCATGTGGCTGGAGATCGCGCCGATCCGACCACCATGGGCGGTGGCCGCCCGGAGTCCGGCCTTCTCCCAACGGATGCGGGCGCGGTCGTGCGGTCGCGTCAACGCGGCGGTCGAGCGGGGTACGAGCAGCAGGTCCATGGTCGACGGCGTGTAGGGAGCGAGACCGAGGAAGGGCACGTCGAGGCCGATCAGCAGACAGCGCCCCGAACGGTCGGCAATACGTACGGCAGCCTCGGCGACGAGGTCGCACAACTGCTCGCAGCCCTGGACCGAGTTCGGCAGCAGATGCCCGCCGGGGATCGTGATGATCTCCGCCTCGGCCTCTTTGAGCATCTGCCGGACCTCAACGGTCCACTGCGGGTCATGGTCGCCCGATGACTCGGGAATGCGCGGGGTGACCACGGCCAGCCGACCCGTGGGCAACAGACGAGCGAGCGCGGTAAGGAAGGCACGGTTGCTGAAGCCGGTCCCCGAACTGGCTCCGTAAACGCCTTCGTGGAGCGCGACGATCACGCGCGGCAGATCGGTCGCCTTGGCGAGCGGACGTGTTGTGCGCACGGTGTACTGCCTCCTTCGAGAGAAGTACCGGTGGGGATGAAGGCGAACGTCAGCGGACGGATCGAGATAGACGACACCAGGCGCTGCTGCCGTGGGCACCGGTGGTCAGCGACCAGGCATCGGCGAGGGCCTCGACGATGACCAGCCCGCGTCCCGACTCCGCCTCGTCTGGTGCTCCCTGTGTTACTGGGACCTCAGGGAGCGGACAACCACCGTCGGTGACGGTGATCTCGACGGCGACCTCAACCCGAGCCTGGGCCTCGTACCGATCTGCGATCCGTCTGATCCGATCGACGCAGAGCACCAGGGGCGGACTCCCCGAGGTGAATGCGTTGGTCGCCAGCTCCGAACCGACCAGTCGGGCGTCATCGACCAGATCTGTCGCCGTATTCCCGCGAAGGGCCAGCGCGATGGCCTCTCGTGCGATCTCGGCCGCTCTCGGGCCGAAAGGGAGATCCGTGATCAGCGTCGCGGCGGTGTGCTCGCCGGAACGCCGAAGCACGGGTGCCGGCTCGCTTCGCTCGCGTATGGCCCCCGATACGCCGCTCGGGAGGTCTTGGGAGGTGCTCGCGTGGTGGTTCAAGACCCGACCCCTTCTCCTTCAGCGCCGAAGGCGGTGCCTTCTGCTCTCCTCAAGAACACCGGAGGAGGCAGATCGGCAGGACCCGATCAACGGGTCAACTGGGTCAACTTCCCTGCGATATCGGTTACTCGACGGTGTTGAAGCGTCACCATGGGGAAGGGTGAGGTCTCCGATGAACCGCTGGGCGTGAGGTGGTCGCACGTGGCAATGCACGCGGCAGGTGAACCGAACGTTGTGCTGACGGGATGCCTGGACGAACTCGGCTGGAGCCCCAAGGCCCTCGCCCGCAAGCTCAACAGGGTGTTCGGCGCCGGAACGGTGGCGGAGTCCGCCCCGTACCACTGGCGAAACACCGGCTCGCTGCCTCGCTCGCCACTGCCGGCCATGGTCGCCTATGTGCTTTCCCAGGAACTGGGAAGAGGCGTATCAGTGGCCGAGTTGTGGCAGGGACGCACGGGAGACTCATCGGCTCTCGTTCCGGCGGACACCGATCTCGAGCGTCCGTGGACCGTGCGGGGATTGGAGGGGATCGTGGAGGACTGGGTCATGGGCGGGCTCGTCGACCGCCGACGCTTTCTGGCGATCTCGGGATCGGGGCTGACCGCCGTCGTCGCTCAGTATCTGGACGGAACCGCCGGCCGTGGCGAGTACGCACCCCGGATCACGGAAGCGTTCGGCGCCAACCCGCTGGTGGACCAGGTCGAGCATCACCTCCCCATGCTCCAGTTGCTCGACGACGAGCATGGCGGCGCCCGCCATCTGTCCTACGTGGGAGCACAGTTCCGGGCCGTCGGACTGCTGATTCATGAGGGCGGACACTCCTCCGCCGTGACGACCAGGCTGATCCGGGCACTCGCCGAGATCGGGCAGCTCGCCGGATGGATGGCTTTTGACGCGGCCGACCACGGCCTCGCCCAGCGCTACTTCGCCACCGCCCTACGAGCCGCACACCAGGTCAACGATCTCGCGCTCTGCTCGCACATCCTCGGTGACCTCTCCTTCCAGGCCGCCAGTCGGGGCCACCCGGCCGACGCCATCGCGCTGGGCGAGGCCGCCCGCCGGGCGAGTGAGGCCGGGCCTGTAGGCGTCCGGGCCTCCGTGCTGTCGCGCCTCGCCTACGCGTATGCCTCCGCCGGCCGGGACAACGACTTCGCCCACACCCGGGGAGCCGCGCGCGAACTCATCGGGAGTCGAGACAGCGGGCGGGAAGAACCGCGCTGGATGTACTTCCTCACCGACAACCACCTTGACTGCCAAGCCGGTTACTCCCTCATCCAGATGGGACGCAAGCAGCAGAAGGAAGGCAACGCCGCTCAGGGCCGACGCTTCCTCGCTCAGGGCACGGAAATGCTACGGACCGGGGCGTACGAGGTCCCGCGTGGCGACCCGAGCCAGCGGCGGGCCATGTTCGAGGGCGCCTGGCTCGCCCTCGGCCACAGCGCCCATGGCGACCTGGAAACCGCCTGCGAGGTCGGCCAGATCGCAACAGACCGCCTCGACGCCGTCCGCTCGCCCAGGAGCGCGGCCCTGCTCCACCAACTCGCCGGCGACCTGCGGCGCCGCCAGCGCAATCCGTACGTACGTGGCTTCCTTCCCGTCCTGGAGGACGCCCTCGCCCACCACTCACCACCCACGCCCGCCCGGCCGTTAGGGTCGAGCGCATGACCGCAGCGGAGCGCGTAGTCGTCGTAGGGGCGGGCGTAGCGGGACTCACCACCGCCGTCCTGCTTGCAGAGGCCGGAACACCGGTTCAGGTGATCGCCGAGCAGGTGCCCGGGGTCACGTCGCTGGCCGCCGGCGCGATGTGGGGCCCGTACCTGGTAGAGCCGAAGGACAAGGTCGACCAGTGGGGTCAGCGGTCACTGGAGGTCTTTCGGACGCTTTCGGGCGACCCGACCACCGGCGTCCGGCTGGCGAGCGGCATTGAGGCATCCCGCAAGGCCGAGGCCCCACCGGAATGGGCCACCGAGCTGCCCGGCTTCCGCCCCTGCGAGACCACCGAACTCCCGGGCGGATTCACCTCCGGCTACCGGTTCACCGTGCCGCTGATCGACATGCCGGTCTACCTTGGCCACCTCCTCCAACGGCTTCGGGCCGCCGGAGGAACCATCGAGCAGCGCAAGCTCACCTCCCTCGACGACGCGGGCCCGGCCGCCGCCATCGTCAACTGCTCGGGGCTCGGCTCCCGAACCCTGGTACCGGACCCCGGCCTCCGGCCGATCCGGGGACAGCACGTCGTGGTCACCAACCCCGGCCTGACGGAGTTCTTCTCCGAGGACACCGGCCCCTCGCCAGACTTGTTGTGTTTTTATCCGCACGGCGACACCGTCGTCCTGGGCGGCACAGCCGTGGACGGCGATGGCAGCCTGGAGGCCGATGACAAGGCCGCGGCCGGTATTCTCGCGCGCTGTTCTGAGATCGAACCCCGGATCGCCGCGGCGCGGATCCTCGAACACCGCATCGGTGCCCGGCCCACCCGCACGGCGGTACGCGTTGAGGCCGAACACCGTGATGACGGCACCTTGATCGTCCACAATTACGGGCACGGTGGCGCCGGGGTGACGCTGTCCTGGGGGTGCGCCGAGGACGTGCGGCGACTGGTCGCGCGCACTCGGATGGGGGTTTGGGACGGAATTGAGTAGCAGGTGTTTGGCGATCCCGGACTGTTCCACCTCCGGCCGATGCACTACGACGACGCCCCGACCGCCGCGACACCGCTCCCCGACTCACCCGAATGGCGTACGGTGCCGCCCATGCCCCGTGTGCTCGTCGTCGAGGACGACCAGTTCGTACGCTCCGCCCTCATCCGGCATCTGACCGAGGCCGGGCACACCGTGCGCAGCGTCGGAACGGCCCTGGAGGCGCTGCGTGAAGTCGCCCACTTCCGGTTCGACGTGGTCATCCTCGACCTCGGACTGCCCGATCTCGACGGGTCGGAGGCGCTGAAGATGCTGCGCGGCATCACCGACGTCCCTGTGATCGTCGCCACCGCGCGCGACGACGAGACGGAGATCGTACGGCTGCTCAACGACGGCGCCGACGACTACCTCACCAAGCCGTTCTCCGTCGAGCACCTGTCGGCCCGGATGGCCGCCGTACTGCGCAGGGCACGCGCCGCCACCGAACCGGGGGCCTCCCCGCGCGTGCTCCGGGTCGGCGGGCTCGCCATCGATCCGCTGCGCCGTCAGGCCGAACTGGACGGCGGACGGCTGGATCTGACCCGCCGGGAGTTCGACCTGCTGGCGTATCTCGCCGGGCGCCCCGGGGTCGTCGTACCGCGCAAGGAGCTGCTCGCCGAGGTGTGGCAGCAGTCGTACGGCGACGACCAGACCATCGACGTCCATCTCTCCTGGCTGCGGCGGAAGCTGGGGGAGACGGCGGCGCGCCCGCGCTATCTGCACACGCTGCGCGGTGTCGGGGTGAAGCTGGAGCCGCCGGCGCCGGCGCACGGGCCCGTACCGGAGCCGCCGGTTCTGGAGCCGCCCGTATGAGATGGGCCCTGGTCAAGGTGGCTCTCGCCGCGACGGTGATGGTCGTCGTGGCCTTCGCCGTCCCCCTCGGGCTGGTGGTCAAGGAGATGGCTCGGGACCGGGCCCTGACCAACGCCGAGCGGCAGGCCGCCGCGATCGGCCCCACCCTCTCCATCACCACCGAACGGGGCGCCCTGGAGCGGGCGATGGCCTCCACCCAGGCCGGGGCCGCCGGGCGGATGGCGGTCCATGTCCCGGCGGCGGCCGACGGGTCGGAACCCGCGCTGGAGATCGGTACGACCCGGGCCGCCGCCAAGGACCTGCGCACCGTCCAGCGCGTGCCGCGCGCCGCCACCGCCGGGGCGCCGGGCGGCTCCGTGCTGCTCCAGCCGATCGCCCTCGGCTCCGGCCGGATCGCGGTCGTCGAGATCCATGTGCCCCGGGACGAGGTCACCAACGGGGTCACCACCGCCTGGCTGGTCCTCGCGGGCGTCGGTCTCGCCCTGATCGCCGGGTCGGTCGCGGTCGCCGACCGGCTCGGCGTACGGATGGTGCGCCCCGCGCGGCGGCTCGCGGGCGCGGCGCACGCGCTCGGCGAGGGGAAGCTCGGCGTACGGGTCCCGGAGGAGGGGCCCGCCGAACTGCGGTCCGCCGCGCTCGCCTTCAACTCGATGGCCGACCAGGTCGTCGGGCTCCTCGCCAACGAACGCGAACTCGCCGCCGACCTCTCGCACCGCCTCCGTACCCCCCTCACCGTGCTCCGCCTCAACGCCGCCTCGCTGGGCGAGGGGCCGGCCGCCGACCAGACCAGGGCGGCGGTCGCCCAGCTGGAGCGCGAGGTCGACACGATCATCCGCACCGCCCGCGAGACCACCCCGAAAACGGTCGCGGCCGGACCCGCCGGCGGCTGCGACGTCTCCGAGGTCGTCCGGGAGCGGATGGACTTCTGGTCGGCGCTGGCGGAGGACGAGGGCCGTACGGTACGCCTCGCGGGTGTCGACCGGCCGGTACGTATCCCGGTCGTACGCGCCGAACTCGCCGCCGCGCTCGACGCGTTGCTCGGCAATGTCTTCCGCCACACCCCGGAGGGCACGGCGTTCGCCGTCGACGTCCACAACGGCGACGACGCCGTCATCGTCCTCGTCTCCGACGCGGGACCCGGCATCGCCGACCCCGAGGCCGCGCTCGCCCGGGGCAACAGCGGTGGCCGTGACGGCTCCACCGGCCTCGGCCTCGACATCGCGCGCCGGGTCGCCGAGTCGACGGGCGGCGATGTGCGCATCGGCCGCTCGGTCCTCGGCGGCACCGAGATCCGGGTCTGGATCGGCCTGCACGGCGACCTCGGCGCCGACGTCCGGCGCGTGGGCCACCGCTTGCGGGGCCGGGGCCGGGGCAGGGGCCAGGGCCGGTGGCCGTGGCGCGGGCGCGCGGCGGCCAAAGCCTGAAGACGCGACGACGCGACGACGCGACGACGCGACGACGCGACGACGCGACGACGAAACGACGCGACGACGTGATGGCGAGAAGTCGCCAAGGTCCGCCGGCGCGGTTCACCGGCCCGGCCCCGTGGGCATACCGGTACAGAGCGACGGGGGACGTACCCCGTCGCCGTACTCGGGGGAGGCTCGCTGTGACCGTACGACGCGTGTTCGCCGCTATAGCCGTAACGCTCGTGCTCGGCGGAGGCGTGCTCCTCGCCGCCGCGCCGGACGCGCCGACGAGTGTCGGCGCGTCCGACCGGCAGACCGGCACGGTCAAGAACTGACGGCCCGCGTCAGCCGAGCGGTACGTCCGGCAGGACGCCCGTGGCGGCCAGCTGCGCGTACCACTGGGCGCTGGACTTCGGGGTGCGGCGCTGGGTGTCGAAGTCGACGCGGACCACGCCGAAGCGCTTGGTGTAGCCGTACGCCCACTCGAAGTTGTCCAGGAGCGACCAGAGGAAGTAGCCACGGACATCCGCGCCGTCGTTCATCGCCCGCCGTACCGCCGACAGATGGGAGTGCAGATAGCGGATCCGCTCCGGGTCGTGGACCACGCCGTCGGCGTCCGGCTTGTCGTCGTACGCGGCGCCGCTTTCGGTGATCTGCAGCGGCACGCCCGGCGCCTCCCGGGAGTAGCGCATGAGCAGCTCGTACATCCCGGTCGGATCCACCGACCAGCCCATCTCGGTCAGTTCGCCGGGCGGCTGGTGGAAGGCGATCGAGTCGACGCCCGGCCAGGGGGAGTGGTCGCTCGCCCCGTGTCCGTCGTGGCGCTCGGCGGTCGGGTCGGTGGACGCCGAGACCACCGCGGGCGTGTAGTAGTTGATGCCCAGCGAGTCCAGCGGCTGCTTGCAGAGCGCCTCGTCGCCGCTCTGGACGAAGGACCAGTCGGTGAGGCGCGCGGTGTCCGCGAAGAGGTCCTCGGGGTACGCGCCGCTCAGCATCGGCCCGCTGAAGACCCGGTTCGCGAGGGCGTCGATCCGGCGGCGCGCGTCCAGGTCGCCGGGCGACTGCGTACGGGCCCGTACGCACGACGGGTTGAGGCTCACGGAGACCTGGCTGTCCGCCGGGAGCACCGAGCGCAGCGCCTGGGTCGCGAGACCGTGGCCGAGGTTGAGGTGGTGGGCGGCGCGCAGGGCGGCCAGGGGGTCCGTCCTGCCGGGGGCGTGCACCCCGGAGCCGTACCCCAGGAAGGCGCTGCACCAGGGCTCGTTGAGGGTCGTCCAGCGGCGTACCCGGTCGCCCAGCGCCTCACCGACCAGGCGCGCGTACTCCGCGAAGCGGTACGCGGTCTCGCGCTCGGGCCAGCCGCCCGCCGCCTCCAGCTCCTGCGGCAGGTCCCAGTGGTACAGGGTGAGGACGGGCTCGATGCCGTGGCCGAGCAGATCGTCGACGAGCCCGCGGTAGAAGTCCAGCCCGCGCTGGACGGCGGGCCCACGGCCGGTGGGCTGGACGCGCGGCCAGGAGACCGAGAAGCGGTACGCGTTGAGCCCGAGGTCGGCCATCAGCCGGACGTCCTCGGCCCGGCGGTGGTAGTGGTCGACGGCGATGTCGCCGGTCGCGCCGCCCTCGGTCTTGCCGGGCGTATGGCTGAACGTGTCCCAGATGGACGGGGTACGGCCGTCCTCCTGGGGCGCGCCCTCGATCTGGTAGGCGGCTGTGGCGGTGCCCCAGAGGAAGCCCGCCGGAAAGGTGTCGGACATGTTGCAGCTCCCAATGACCGTAGGGATGGGGGGTGATGCGCACATGCCGCGTCCGTCCACGGGACGCGGCACAGGGGAGGGCGGGGTGCGGACGGACGGCGGGGCGTGAGCGGACGCGGCGGTGCGGGCGGGCGCCGCCGTACGGCTCAGCCCTTGACCGCTCCCTGCATGATCCCGCCGACGATGTGCTTGCCGAACAGCACGAACGCGATCAGCAGCGGCAGCGTGCCCAGCAGCGCGCCGGCCATGATCACCGACTGGTCCGGGATATAGCCGCGGCCGAGCCCGGTCAGCGCCACCTGCACGGTGGGGCTGCCGTTCTGCGTCAGCGCGATGATGGGCCAGAAGAAGTCGTTCCAGGCCATGACGAAGGTGAGCATCCCCAGCACGGCCATCGCGGGCCGCGCGGCGGGGAAGACGACGTGCCACACGACGCGCCAGCTGCTCGCGCCGTCCACGCGCGCCGCCTCGATCAGCTCGGCGGGCAGCGCGCCGAGCAGGTACTGCCGCATGAAGAACACCCCGAAGGCGCTGACCAGGGTGGGCAGGATGACGGCCTGGAGCTGATCGGTCCACGACAGCTTGGCGACCATCATGTAGAGCGGTACGACGCTGAGCTGCGGCGGCACCATCATCGTGCCGATCACCATCAGCAGCAGTACGTTCTGGAACCGGAAGCGCAGCTTGGCGAAGGCGAAACCGGCGAGCGTGGAGAAGAGGACCGTACCGGCGGAGATGGACCCGGCCACCAGAGTCGTGTTGAACAGCGCCGTCCCCATGTTGGCGTCGGTCCAGGCGATCTCCAGGTTCTTGAAGAGGTTCCCGCCGAACCAGAACGGCGGAGGCGTCTGGGCGAGTCGGGTGTTGTTGCGGGACGCGGCGATCGCCGTCCACACCAGCGGAAAGAGGGAACCGACGGTGAAGACGGCCAGCACGGCATAGGTGAGCTTCCCGCCGTGCAGCTGGCGGCCCGCGCCCTTGGAGCCCTTACGGACCCTGCCGCGCCCGCCGCCCTTCTCGCTCTCGCCCTGCTTCCCGCCGAGGACCGGGGGCCGCGAAGTCGTCGTCGACATGTGTCTCCTCTACGAGCTCTTGCGCAGACGACGGCTGACGAGCCAGTTCACCGCGCCGATCAGCAGCAGGATCAGGAACATCGTCCAGGCGATCGCCGAGGCCCGGCCGAGATGCAGATTCACCCAGCCCTGCTCGTACAGGTAGAGACCCAGCGTCTGGAACTGGTGGTCGGACCCGCCGTTCGCGCCCGCCGAGCCGTTGAACAGCAGCGGCTCACCGAAGAGCTGGGTCGCCCCGATCGTCGAGACCACGACCGTGAACAGGATCGTCGGCCGCAGCGACGGAATGGTCACGTGCAGGAACTGCTGCCAGCGCGAGGCCCCGTCCAGCGCCGCCGACTCGTACAGATCGTCGGGGATCGACTGCATCGCCGCCAGATAGATCAGCGCGTTGTAGCCGGTCCAGCGCCAGATGACGATCGTGGAGACGGCGAACTGGGAGGTCCAGGTGCCGTTCTGCCAGTCGACCGGGTCGATGCCGACCATGTCCAGCGCCCAGTTGATCATCCCGTAGTCACGTCCGAAGAGCAGGACGAAGACGAGCGTCGCGGCGGCCACCGAGGTGGCGTACGGGGTGAGGACCGCGACCCGGAAGAACATCGAGCCGCGCAGCCGGTAGTTGAGCATATGGGCGATGGCCAGCGCCATCAGCAGCTGGGGAACGGTCGAGATCACCCCGATGGTCAGGGTGTTGCGCAGCGCGTTCCAGAAGAACTCGTCACTCAGCAGCCGCGAGAAGTTCCGCAGCCCCACCCACTCCATGTCGGTGGGCGCCGTCAGCTCCACCCGGTGCAGCGAGGCCCAGCCGGTGTAGAGGAGCGGGAAGAGCCCGAAGGCCAGGAAGAAGACGAAGAACGGGGCGACGAGCGCGTACGGGCTCCACCGCACATCGCGGCGGTACCAGCGGCTGCGCCGCTCCCGGCGGCGCTCCTCCCGGAGGATGGCGTCCGTGTCGGGGGCGGGGGCCGCGCCCTCCTTCTCGGAGGGCGCGGCGGGTGCGTCCGTGGTCATCGGTCACTGGTCCAGCGCGTTGTCGATCGCCTTCACGGCGGCGTTCCAGCCGTCCTTGGAGGACTTGCCCTTCTGGTCGACCTGGAGCATGCCGATGTCCGACAGGTTCTGCTGGATGATCGAGTCCTTCGGGCCGAGGATCTGGACCGGCATGTCCTGGGCCGCCTTGATGAAGATCTCCCCGATGGGCGCGTTGTCGAAGTACTCGTGCTTGGCGTCCTTCACGGCGGGCAGCGCGTACGCGCCCTGTGAGCTGGGGAAGCTGGCGCGCTTGGTGAAGAGCGTGGCCTGCTGCTCGGGAGCGGTCAGCCAGGCGGCGAGCTTGGCGGCCTCTTCCTTGTTCTTGCCCGCCTCGGGCACGGTGAGGAAGGCCCCGCCCCAGTTGCTCGGCGTGGGCGTGGCGGCCACGTCCCACTTGTCCTTGCCGGCGGCGCCCGCCTTGTCCTGGATGTAGCCGAGCATCCACGGCGGGCAGGCCACGGTGGCGAACTTGCTGTTGGCGTAGCCCGAGTTCCAGGCCGGGGTGAACTGCTGGAGCTTGGCGCTCAGTCCGGCCTCGGCGAAGCCCGCGGCGGTGTCCCAGGCCTCGCGCACGCCCGGGTTGGTCTTGTAGATGATCTTGCCGCTCTTGTCGTAGAACCGGTCAGGGCTGCCGCCGAGGATGGCGTTCAGCACCCCGCCGGCCGCGTCCACGAAGGACACCCCGCTGGGCGCCTTGGCCTGGAACCGCTTCCCCGTGTCCAGGTACTTCTGCCAGTCGCCGGCCCACAGCTTGCTGACCTCGTCGCGGTCCGTGGGCAGCCCGGCCTTGGCGAAGAGGTCCTTGCGGTAGCAGATGCCCTGGGGGCCGATGTCGGTGCCGAGCCCGATGGTCTTGCCGGCCGCGTTGGTGGCCTGCCCCCACTTCCAGGGCAGGAAGCTGTCCTTCTGCACGCCCGGCGCCTTGCCGAGGTCCATCAGCTTGTCGGCCTGGGTGCTGGTGACCTCGTTGATATTGGCGATCTCGACGCCCTGGATGTCGGCGAGCCCGCTGCCGGTGCCGAGGTGGGTGAGGAGCGGCGGGTAGTAGTTCTCGTTCCGCTCGATCGTCGTCTGCTTGATGACGATGTCCGGGTTGAGCTTCATGTAGTCGTCGTAGAGCCCGGCCTCCTGGTATCCGAAGGCACCGAAGAGCCCCACCGTGAGCGTGGTCTTGCCCTTCTCGCTGCCCCCGCCACCGCTCGTGGCGCTCGTAGCGCCGTCGGAGGGTTCGTCACTGTCCTTCGAGCAGCCGGAGAGGACTCCGGCTCCTAAGGCGGCGACGGCCATGAGGACCACCACCCGGTATGACGAACGAGTACGTGTACGCATTGACGTCCTCCTGAGTGCACCGACGGGCCGGACTCCGGCCGACTGCTGCGTGCTGCGTCCGCTGCTGGAGGGGGGTCCGGCGCGGTCGGGCCACGTGCGGGGCATGTATGGGTCGGGTACGGTGGGAGCGCTCCCATGTGTGATGTGTTGAAGGGTCGCCCGTCCCTGTGGGGGTGTCAAGGGACCGGGCGGCGGGAGCTGACTCCTTTATCCATTTGTGGGTTGAACGACGGGGGCGGACCCGTGGGTCCAGGGTGTGGAGGCGGACATGACATCACGTGGAGCGCGCTCGCGGGAAGGGAAAACGCGGGACGGGAGACCGCCCACGCTGGAGGAGGTCGCCGCACGCGCCGGTGTCGGCCGCGGCACGGTCTCCCGGGTGATCAACGGATCCCCGCGCGTCAGTGAGCGCACCAGGGCCGTGGTCGAGGCGGCGGTCGCGGAGCTGGGGTACGTACCGAACCGCGCGGCCCGCGCGCTCGCCGCGAACCGCGGCGATGTGATCGCCCTGGTCGTTCCCGAACCGGAGACCCGGTTCTTCGCCGAGCCGTACTTCTCGGGCATCGTCGGCGGCATCGGCGACGCCCTCACGGACTCCGGGATGCAGCTGCTCCTGACCTTCGCCGGCGGCGCGCGCGAGCGGCGCAGGCTGGCCCAGTACCTCGCCGCGCACCGCGCCGACGGCGCGCTCCTCGTCTCCGTACGCGCCGACGACCCGCTGCCCGAGCTGCTGGCGGGCATCGGCATCCCGACGGTCATCAGCGGCCCCCGCTCGGCGGCCGAACCGCTGCCGTCCGTCGACTCCGACAACGCCGAGGGGGCCCGTACGGCCGTGGCCCACCTGCTCGCCCGCGGGCGCCGCACCATCGGGACGATCACCGGCCGGCTGGAGGTGTACGGCGCGGCCTGCCGCCTCGACGGCTACCGCCGTGCCCTCGCCGAGGCGGGCCACGCCCCGGAGCCCGGCCTGATCGCCGTGGGCGACTTCACGGAGGAGGGCGGCAGGCGCGCCATGGCCGGTCTGCTGGCCCGCCACCCGGACCTGGACGCGGTCTTCGCCGCCTCCGACGTCATGGCCGCGGGCGCCCGCCAGACCCTCCGCGCGGCCGGCCGCCGCACCCCGGACGACGTGGCCCTCATCGGCTTCGACGACTCGGCGGTGGCCCGTCACATGGACCCGCCGCTGACCAGCGTCCGCCAGCCGATCGAGCAGATGGGCCGCGCGATGGCCGAACTGGTCCTGTCGGCGCTGGCGGAGGAGCCGGGTCCGCGCCACATCGTGCTGCCGACGGAGCTGGTGGTGCGGGAGTCGTCGTAGAAACGCAGAAACACCGGGCGGCGCGGAGGGTGCCGTACACGGCCGCACATGGCCGCACACGATGAAGGCCCGGTCCGCTTTCCGCGGGCCGGGCCTTCATCCTTCAAGGGTGAGTAACGGGACTTGAACCCGCGACATCCTGGACCACAACCAGGTGCTCTACCAGCTGAGCTATACCCACCATGCCCGGTCTTTTTCCCTGACCGGCCGAGAAAAAGTGTACAGGGTCTGAAAGGGTGCTCGCACCAGCCTTTCAGACCTCGCGCAGCACGTGCTTCGCGGCGATCTGCTTCGCCGTGTCCGAGTCCGGGCCCGGCTGGGGTACGAAGACGGCCTCGCGGTAGTAGCGCAGCTCCGCGATGGATTCGCGGATGTCGGCGAGAGCGCGGTGGTTGCCGCTCTTCTCCGGGCTGTTGAAGTAGGCCCGGGGGTACCAGCGGCGGGCCAGCTCCTTGATCGAGGAGACATCGACGATGCGGTAGTGCAGGTAGCTCTCCAGCGTCCCCATGTCGCGCAGCAGGAAGCCGCGGTCGGTGCCGACCGTGTTGCCGCAGAGCGGCGCCCTGCCCGGCTCCTTCACGTGCTGGCGTACGTACGCCAGGACCTGCTCCTCGGCGGCCGCGAGCGTGGTGCCGCCCGCCAGCTCGTCGAGGAGCCCCGAGGTGGTGTGCATCTGCCGCACCACCTCGGGCATGGTCTCCAGCGCCGCGTCCGGCGGGCGGATCACGATGTCCACCCCTTCACCGAGCACGTTCAGTTCCGAGTCGGTGACCAGCGCGGCCACCTCGATGAGTGCGTCGTCCGTCAACGAGAGCCCGGTCATCTCGCAGTCGATCCACACCATTCGATCGTTCATGCGCCTTACCCTACGGTGCGCTCCGCTGGCCGGGCAGACTCGGACGGCCCGAACCTGTCACGTACATGTCGGAACTCGCTTTCGGGTGCTCCGGGAGCGCCGACGGGGCCGGTCCGTGCCCCGGGGCGCCGGAAGCCGCCGTCCGCCGGGAGTGCGGGGACGCCTGGGCCGGTACGACCGGATCCATGCCCCCCTGCGACATGGGCTCGCCCTGCGGACGCCTGGCCCGGTACGCGGACCGGTAGGCCGCGGGGGACGAGCCGAGCTGCCGCCGGAAGTGACCGCGCAGCGCCACCGGGGAGCGGAAGCCGCAGCGGCCCGCGACCTCGTCGACCGAGTAGTCGGAGGTCTCCAGCAGCCGCTGTGCCTGAAGCACCCGCTGGGTGATCAGCCACTGGAGCGGCGCGCTCCCGGTGAGCGATCTGAACCGCCGGTCGAAGGTCCGGCGGCTCATGTACGCGCGGGCCGCGAGCGTCTCCACGTCGAACTGCTCGTGCAGATGCTCCAGCGCCCAGGCGACGACCTCGGCGAGCGGGTCGGAGCCGATTTCCTCTGGTAAAGACCTGTCCAGATAGCGCTCCTGACCGCTGCCGCGCCGGGGCGGTACGACGAGTCGGCGCGCGAGCGCGCTCGCGGCCTCCGCGCCGTGATCCGTCCGGACTATATGCAGGCACAGATCGATTCCGGCCGCCGTGCCGGCGGACGTGAGTACATCTCCGTCATCGACGAACAGCTCTCGCGGATCCACGTGTACGGACGGATAGCGCTTGGCGAGCGTCGGCGCGTACATCCAGTGCGTCGTCGCCGGGCGGCCGTCCAGCAGGCCGGCCGCGGCGAGCACGAACGCACCGGTGCACAGACCGACGATTCTGGCACCCTCCTCATGGGCACGGCGCAGCGCGTCGAGCGCTTCCGGTGGTGGCGGTGATGTGATCGACCGCCAGGCCGGTACGACGACCGTGCCGGCCCTGCTGACCGCCTCCAGTCCGTACGGCGCCGTGAGTTCGAGGCCGCCGGTGGTCCGCAGCGGTCCGTCCTCCCCGCCGCAGACGAGCAGGCGGTAGCGGGGAACCCCGGCATCCTGGCGGTCGATTCCGAACACGGAGAGCGGGATGGAGCTCTCGAAGATGGGGCCGCCGCTGAAGAGCAGCACGGCGACGACTTCCCGGCGTCGACGCCCGGAAAGCTTCCGTACTGACTCCGGTGCGGCAGTGGAGTCCTGGCTCATGGTGCTAAGCCCCCCTCGGTGTTCGCGTCTCCCCGTTCTTGTCGGGCCTTTCGCTCCTGCACGATTCCCCTCGGTTTTGCACGGGTCCCCAGCCGTCGATACTCATGATCGAATCTACTGTGTTCCGTGGTGCCGGCGTGACAAGTTCCCCAACCGGCGCTATGTCGACAAGGCAACTTGGCGCGAAGCATTCGATCACGAAGCGTTCCACTCGGAAGCCGAGAGTGGAAGTGGGCCTCACGCGCATGGCCCGTCCCCGTAGGGTGCGGACGACGGTAACGGTCCTTTCTTGCCTGGTGGCAAGGGGGTTGGCAGGCCATTTCACCAAAGGTTCTGCTCAAGTGCGAAGTTGGCTGAAAAGTGATGGGTGTGTCTTGGGGGCGCCCTGAGCCCCCCGGCGCACTCCTCTCGCGTGCGTGCGAGCCGGGGCGCGCCCCTGTCCGCTTCCGCGCCCGCCCCGGTGCCCGACGCCGGATTGGCGACTTCTGGACGTTCGGCACGGCGGGTACGGCGGCGCCTCCGGCGCGTGGGAGCGCGACCAGGCGGGCTTGAACCCGCGTACGGCCGCGTGCCGCTCCGGGAGGCCCGTGGTCCGCCCGGTCCGCCTCCCGGCCCTCCGGGGGCCCTCAGGGGCCGCCACGGGCGCCGCGGGAGGGTCCTGGCGGGCCACGTGGGTCCCACGGCCCGGCGAGTGGCCGGCGGGGGCCCGGGCGGGCGGTGGGGCGGGCTCGGCGGACACGGGGGCTCCCTGGGGGCTGCGAGATGGCCGACGGCCAACCAGAAGGGGAACAGTACGGTCACTCCGCCCCGACGGCTGTAGGGGCCACCCGCCATTGCGATCCGGCCCCGCCTCGTGCATGCTCCCCTGAAATGCCGGGTGTGGGACGCCCGGCTCTGGGCATGAGAGGAGTGTCGCCGTACCCTTCGGGGTATGGGCTTGGGAAGATGATTCCCGGACACAGCTCCATCCGTCCGTCACGCCCCCGTTGATCTTTCACGAGGACCTCTTCGCCGAGACACCCATGGCCGGTCACGAAATCCCAGAACCCGCAGACCGCGAGCGCGTAGCCGACCCTTTGTCGGAGCTACGGCCTGCGGCGCAGACCCACGCCTCCTGCGATCCCGCCTTCATGCACGGAGTTGTCGTCGGCTTCGACGGCTCGATGTCCAGCGAACGGGCGCTGGCCTACGCGATCGGCATGGCCAGACGGCTCGGTTCCGGCCTGATCATCGTCCATGTCGCCAACCGGCTCCCGACCACGGTCTGGGCGGGCTGTGAGCCCCCCGTCTTCGTGGACGTGCCCGACCACCGCACCGAAGTCCTCGGCCTGGAGCTGGCCTGCGCCGACTACCTCGCCGAGGTGCCCTGGATCCTGGTCGAGCGCGGTGGTGACATCTGTCACGAACTGGAAGAGGTCGGCCAGGAGTACTCGGCCGACGCGATCGTCGTCGGGTCCACGCACGGCATCGTCGGACGGATCTTCGGCTCGGTCGCGGGCCGGCTCGCGCGCCGGGCGCGGCGGCCCGTGGTGGTCATTCCGTAACACCGTCCCCCTGGAACTGGCGGACAGGACTGGCGGACCGGGCTGGCGGACCGGCGGACCGGAACTGACGGAAGGGCTGCGTCTCCCGTCAACCTCTGTCAACTCCCGTACTTCTTAAGTGAATTTACTCACGCGTAGAGGTGGATTGCGCGCTTGTGAAGGGTACATAACGGTCGCTGGGACTCGGTACACCGCGCATCACGAAGGGAGCCCGCCGTGGACAAAGACGTCTCCGCGGGAAGCACCACCTCGACCTCGGTTCTCGGTCATCTCGCCCTCGGACTCACCCTGCTGGCCTTCGGCCTCGGCCAGACACGCGCCATCGACGGCGTCGTGGCGGCCACCAGCCTGCCCCTCGCGCTCTACCTCGGCGGCGGGACGCTCTTCCTCGCCGGGCTGCTCGCCCTGCGGACGGGCGACACGTCCACCGGCACCGCCTTCGCCGGCTTCGGTGCCTTCTGGTTCATCTGGGCGATCAGCTCCGGCGATCTCGTGTCCGCGAACGCGGCGGGGCTCTTCGTCCTCCTGTGGGCCCTGCTGGCGTTCAGCCTGACCCTGGGCGCCGGGGGTGCCGGACGGCTCTTCCAGGCGGCGTACGGCCTGTTCACCGTCGCGCTGCTGCTGATAGCGATCGCGCTGTTCGGCGAGTCCACGGTGCTCTTCAAGGTCGCGGGCTGGATCGCGGCCGTGGCGGGCCTCGCCTCCTGGTACGGAGCGACGGCCGCGCTCGCGCACTGGCCGACCGCGGTGCCGCGCCGGCTGCTCCCGCGTCGTGCTGCCGACCGGGGCGTGACGGCCACCGGATAGTGCCCGAAGGGGCACGCGGCAGCCGGCCCCGGGGCCGGTGCCCGGGCAAGCACCGGCCCCCTCCGGGGAGCGCCTCCAGCGCGACGGGTGGCACGCGCTGGAGGCGCTCTCATCCCTCACCGAGGGGGTCTCGCGGGGGTCTCGGCCCCCGGAGGTTCCGGCTACTCGACCGTCACGGACTTCGCGAGGTTACGGGGCTTGTCGATGTCCCGGCCCAGCGCCAGCGCCGTGTGGTAGGCCAGCAGTTGGAGCGGGATGCCCATCAGGATCGGGTCCAGCTCGGTCTCGTTCTTCGGCACGACGATCGTGTGGTCGGCCTTCTCCTGCTCCTGGTGCGCCACGGCCAGGATCGGACCGCTGCGCGCCTTGATCTCCTCCAGCGCCGCCCGGTTCTTCTCCAGCAGATCGTCGTCGGGGACGATCGCGACCGTCGGCAGCGCCGGCTCGATCAGCGCCAGCGGACCGTGCTTCAGCTCCGAGGCTGGGTACGCCTCGGCGTGGATGTACGAGATCTCCTTGAGCTTCAGCGACGCCTCCAGCGCCACCGGATAGCCGCGCACCCGGCCGATGAACATCATCGAACTGGCCTCGGCGTACTGCGCGGCCAGCTTCTCGATGTCGCTCTCCGTCGCCAGGATCTCGGAGATCTGCTCCGGCAGCCTGCGCAGCCCCGCGATGATCCGCTTGCCGTCGGCGACGGACAGATCGCGGATCCGGCCCAGGTGCAGCGCGAGCAGCGCGAAGGAGACCACGGTGTTGGTGAAGCACTTGGTGGAGACGACACAGACCTCGGGACCGGCGTGCACGTACACACCGCCGTCGGTCTCCCGGGCGATCGCCGAGCCGACGACATTGACCACGCCCAGCACCCGGGCGCCCTTGCGCTTCAGCTCCTGCACGGCCGCCAGCACGTCGTACGTCTCGCCGGACTGGGAGACCGCGACATAGAGCGTGTCGGGGTCCACGACCGGGTTGCGGTAGCGGAACTCGGAGGCCGGCTCGGCGTCCGCGGGGATCCGGGCCAGCTCCTCGATCAGCTGCGCGCCGATCAGACCCGCGTGGTACGAGGTGCCGCAGCCCAGGATCTTGATCCGGCGCACGCCCCGCGCCTCGCGCGCGTCCAGATTGAGCCCGCCGAGGTGCACGGTGGAGAACCGGTCGTCGATCCGGCCGCGCAGCACCCGGTCCACGGCGTCGGGCTGCTCGGAGATCTCCTTGTGCATGTACGTGTCGTGGCCGCCCATGTCGTACGACTCGGCCTCCCACTCCACGGTGGTCGGCGTGGCCGAGGTGGTCGAGCCCTCGGTCGTGTACGTACGGAAGTCGTCGGCCTTCAGCGTGGCCATCTCGCCGTCGTCCAGCGTCACGACCTGGCGGGTGTGGGAGACCAGCGCCGCCACGTCGGAGGCGACGAACATCTCCTTCTCGCCGATGCCGAGGACGACCGGGGAGCCGTTGCGGGCGACGACGATACGGTCGGGGAAGTCGGCGTGCAGCACGGCGATGCCGTACGTGCCCTCGATCAGCTGGAGGGCCTGGCGGACCTTCTCCTCCAGCGTCGGGGCCTGGGAGCGGGCGATGAGATGCGTCAGCACCTCGGTGTCGGTCTCGGAGAGGAACACCACCCCGTCCGCCTCCAGCTTCACGCGCAGCGCGGAGGCGTTGTCGATGATGCCGTTGTGGACGAGGGCGACCTTGCCGTCGTGGTCCAGATGCGGGTGGGCGTTCTCGTCGCTCGGGGCGCCGTGCGTGGCCCAGCGGGTGTGCGCGATACCGGTGGTGCCGGCGAAGCGCTTGGGGACCCGGGCCTCCAGCTCGCGGACGCGGCCCTTGGCCTTGACCGTCTTCAGCGTGGCGGTCTTTCCCGCGGCCGGCTTGGAGGTGATGGCGATGCCCGCCGAGTCGTACCCCCGGTACTCCAGCCTCTGGAGCCCCTCCAGCAGCAGTGGTGCCACGTCCCGCTTACCGATGTATCCGACAATTCCGCACATACGGTCTCTGCCCCTCCTGATGAATGGTGTGTGCCCGGCGGCGCTTCGCGCCTCGGTCGTCGCCTCAGCCGTAGACGATGCGGCGCAGCTGCCGGAGCGAGAGCTCCGGGGGCGCCACCGCGCGGTGCGGCAGTTCGGCGGCGATCCGTTCGAAGATCTCCGCGTTCGTGCCCCCGCCGGACTGCATCTCCCGGTGGCGGCGGCGGACGAACTCCTCGGTCGTCTCGTCGAAGTACGCCAGCACGTCGAGCACGACCCGGGCGGCCTCACCGCGGTGGAGCGCGGTGGAGCGGACCAGGTGGTCGATGAGGTCGTCGTACGACGGGCGGCGTTCGAGCACCCGTTGATATTGCTGGGGAAGCCGGACATTCGCAAGATTCCTGCCCGGAATCGGGCAGGAATGAGGAGAGAGTCACTCGGGGAGGCGGTCAGAGCCGCTTCAGCACGGCCTGTTTGGCGGCGGTGAACTCGTCCGCCGTCAGTACCCCGGACTGATGCAGCTCGCCCAGCTCCCGCAGCCGGCGCAGCAGGGCGTCATGATCATCCCCACCGGCCGGGACGGGCGCGGGCGCCGGGGCGGGGGCGGTAGCGGGTTCAGGTGCCGGCGCGGACGTCGGCGCGTACTCCAGGGCGGCCGGAGCCGCCGCTTCCGCCGCCGCTTTCGCCGGTGCCTGAGCCGGTGTCTGAGCCGGTGTCTGAGCCGACGGGTGCGGCAGCCGCGCCAGCACCGCCGCCCCGACCAGCGCCATCAGCGGATCCTTCTTGAAGCCCCACAGCTCCACCGCGTTCGGGTCGTACTTCGGCGGTACGGTGACCGGCGCCGGGCCCGTCCGGAACCGCAGATACCCGTTCTCCAGCCCGGCGCTCGGCTGCCACTCCACCGCCCGCACCTCGCCCAGCGCCAGGACCCGGGGGCCGCCGGAGGACTTGGAGGTCTCCGTCTTCCAGTTCCACTCCAGCCTGATCCGCTCCCCGTCGAAGGTGACGGTCGCGTCGCCCGCGCCCACCGTGATCGGCAGCGCGGGCCCCGGCAGCAGATAGCGGTCCACCGGTCCTGACTCCACCTCGCCGAGCAGCAGGGCGTTGCGTATCTCGTCCACCAGATACTCGGCGACGCCCGCGCGGTCGCCCTCCACGGTCAGCCGGTACGGATCCGAGGCATCGCCCAGCCGGCCGGCCGCGATCTGGAGCAGCGGGTCCGCGCCGTCCCGCAGGCGCAGCCGCAGCCGCCCGGACTTGCGCCCCGCCTCGAAGGAGATGCCCGCCACGGCAGTCAGCGGTACGACGATCTCACCGACGGTGGCGCGGAGCGGGCTGACGCCCTTGTCCCTGCCGGGGACGATACGGATCGCGTCCCCGTCGAAGGTCCAGGTGCCGTCCTTCTGGATGATTTCCGCCATACGACGATTCTTTCATCACAAGAGCGGGCGGCGGGGGCTCTGCCAAACCCCCGCCGCCCGCCCGGCTCATGCCGCCGCGTCGGCGAACCGCGCGATCGGGTTGGTGAGATGGCCCACGAGCTGGAGCGCCCCCGCCGGGTCGGCGATGTCGACCATCTGCTCGTTGTTGCGCAGCTGGAGCCGGTTGAGGCAGGACAGCGCGAACTCGCCCGCGAACAGGTCGTACTGCTCGAACTTCGCCGCGAGCTGCGGCACCGACGCCTGGTAGCGCCTGACGCAGTCCGCGACCGCCCGCCAGAACGTCTCCTCGTCGGCGAGCGTCCCGTCCGCCACCAGCTCCGCGCTCAGGAAGCGGAAGAAGCAGTCGAAGACATCCGTGAAGACCGACAGGAGTTTCATGTCCTCGGGGACGTCCGCGCGGATGCGCTCGACCTTCGGCGGCAGCACCGCGCCCGGGTCCATCACCGCGATCTCCTCGGCGATGTCCTTGAAGATCGCCCGCCGGACGGCGCCGTCCTCGATGACCAGGATGACGTTCTCGCCGTGCGGCATGAAGACCAGGTCGTACGCGTAGAACGAGTGCAGCACCGGTACGAGGTACGCGTCCAGATAGCCGCGCAGCCACTCCGCCGGCGCCAGCCCCGACTCGGCGATCAGCGCGCCCGCGAACGAGCCGCCCTCCCGGTCGACATGGAGCAGCGACGCCATCGTGGAGAGCCGCTCGCGCCCCCGGAGCGAGGGCACCGGGCTCTCGCGCCAGAGCGCGGCCAGCATTTTCAGGTACGGGGAGCCCTTGGCGGTGGCGGCCTCGTACTGGCGGTGGTGGTAGCCGACGGCCGCCCGCTCCCGGATGATCGAGAACCGGGCCGCGCGCAGGACGGCGTCGCTCTCGATCAGCCCGGCGAGCCAGTCGTTGATCGCCGGGGTGGCCTCCATGTACGCGGCGGACAGGCCGCGCATGAAGCCCATGTTGAGGACGGACAGCGCGGTTTTCACGTAGTGCTTCGACGGGTCGCTCTTGTTGAAGAACGTACGGATCGACTGCTGCGCGAGATAGCTGTCGTCGCCCTCGCCGAGGCAGACCAGATAGCGGCGGCCCAGCTCGGCGGCGAAGGTCACGGACAGTTTGTTCCACCACTGCCAGGGGTGCACCGGGATCAGCAGGAAGTCGTCCGGGTCGAGGCCCTGCCCGCGCAGCACCCCGTCGAACCGCTCCCGGGTCTCCTCGGACAGCTCCTCGCGCATCAGGGAGGCGTGGTCGAGCCCGGCGCCCGCGGTGAAGGTGGCGCGGTCGCGGCGGGCCGCGAGCCAGACCAGCCGGACGGGGCTGGCGGTCTCGGGGGCGTACGCGCGGTACTCGTCGACGCCGAAGCCGAGCCGGCCGTTGTTGGCGACGAAGCAGGGGTGGCCCTCGGTCATCCCCGTCTCGATCTCCTGGAAGCCGGCGGTGGCCAGCTCCGCCGAGGTCACGGGCTTCTTGGTGAGTTTGTACGCGGTCCCCGCCAGCGTGGAGGAGATCTCCTCCAGATAGACCGGCAGGATCCCGGCGGAGAGCCCGAGCGTGTCGCGCAGCTCGATGAAGAAGTCCAGCGCGTCCAGCGGCAGTTCCTCGTCACCGCGGTGGCGCTCGACCGACTCGGCGGGTATCGCCCAGTGGTCGAGGGCGAACCGGCGGGCGGTGAAGCGGTACTCGGTGGCGCTGTCGTCGCTGAGGACGCGGTAGCGGCCGTCCTCGCCGGGCAGCGGCTCCGGGGTCAGGATGCGCTCGTGGGAGAACTCCGCGAGCGCTTTGCGGATCAGCAGCCGGCCCGCGCGGTCCCACAGCTCCGGGGTCAGATGGGCGACGCTGTCAGTGATGTCGGCGGCGCTCGGGGTGGTGCCTGCGGCGGCGGTGGGGCGGCTCATCGGGTGACTCCTTGTGCGGTCGCGGTCGCGGTCGCGGTGGCTTGGGCCGCGGACACCGCGGACTGGAACATCTCACGCGTACACACGCTCAGCAGCGCGTCCTTCTCCGGCTTGGCGAGCCGCTCCACGACCGTGAATCCGACGGCCTCATTGAGGGCGTGGACGGCCGTGTTCCGTACGTCGGGCTCGACGACCACCCGCCGTACGGCCGGATCGTCGAAGAGCAGCGCCATCACCGTGGTGATCACCGCACGCGTGAAGCCGTGCAGCCGCCGGTCCTGATCGACCGGCGCGACCAGGAAGTGCATGCCGATGTCGCCGGGCAGGGCGTCGTACAGGCCCTTCAGCTCCACCTCCGCCGGGTCGTAGCGCTCGATGAGGAACGCGGGCCGGCCCTCGTGCAGTCCGATGAATGCGTCGTGGTTCCCTGCGGCGGCGATCGACATGTACTCGCGCTCGACATCGGGCAGCGTGGCGTCCTGCATCAGCCAGTACGCGGCCTTGGGGTGGGTGACCCAGCTGTGCAGCAGCTCCGCGTCGCGGAACGGATCCACCGCGCGGACCTCGAAACGGCCGAGCCGCTCGTCGGCGCGGGCGAACAGGATGCGGTCGTTCATACGACATTGCCTTCCGGGGCGGAGAACTCCTGGAACGCGATGGCCTTCTCGACCGGGTAGTACTCGCGGCCCAGCAGCTCGGCGATGATGTACGCGTTGCGGTACGGGCCCATACCCAGATCGGGCGACGTGATGCTGTGCGTGTGCACGCCGGCGTTCTGGAGGAAGACCCCGCGCCCGGTCGTGTCGATGCTGTAGTTGCGCGCGACGTCGAAGCGGCCCTGCCCGTCCAGGCGCAGCCGGTCCGCGACCGGCGCCAGGAACGCCGGGGCGACGTACTTGTACCCGGTGGCGAGGACCAGCCCCTGGCTGGTGAGCGAGAAGTCCCGCTCCTGCTCCTCCTGGCGCAGCCCCAGCGTGTACGTGCCGTTCCCGGCGTCGTACGAGGCCGAGTGCAGCGCGGTGTTGGCGATCAGCCGCGTGGGCACCGGGCCCTTGAGGTTCTTCTGGTAGAGCAGATCGAAGATCTCGTTGATCAGCTCCGAGTCGATGCCCTTGAACAGGCCCTTCTGGCCGGCCTCCAGCCGGTAGCGGGTGGCCTCCGGCAGCGCGTGGAAGTAGTCGATGTACTCCGGGGAGGTCATCTCCAGCGTGAGCTTGGTGTATTCGAGCGGGAAGAACCGGGCCGAACGGGTGATCCAGTTCAGCCGGTAGCCGTGGACGTCGATCTCGGAGAGCAGGTCGTAGTAGATCTCCGCCGCGCTCTGCCCGCTGCCGACGAGGGTGATGGAGTCCTTTTTCTGGAGCTCCGCCTTGCCCTGGACATAGCGGGAGTTGTGCAGGAAGTCACCGCCGAGCTCCCGGCAGGAGTCCGGTACGTACGGCGGGGTGCCGGTGCCGAGCACGAGGCGCCGGGCGCGGTAGGTCTCCTCCGCGGTGGTGATCTCGTACAGCTCGGCGCTCTCGTCGTACGAGACGGAGGTCACCGTCCGGTTGAAGCGCACGTTGGAGAGTTTCGCGGCGGCCCAGCGGCAGTAGTCGTTGTACTCGACGCGCAGCGGATAGAAGTTCTCGCGGATGTAGAACGAGTACAGCCGCCCGGACTCCTTCAGGTAGTTGAGGAAGGAGTACGGCGAGGTCGGGTCGGCCAGGGTGACCAGGTCGGAGAGGAACGGGGTCTGGAGGTGGGCGCCCTCCAGGAACATCCCGGAGTGCCACTCGAAGTCGGGTTTCGACTCCAGGAAGATCCCGTCGAGTTCACCGATGGGCTCGGTCAGGCAGGCGAGACCGAGGTTGAACGGGCCGAGACCGATGCCGACGAAGTCGTGGATCGCGTGCGGCGCGCGGTGGTCAGGACGCGTGGACAAGGTTCTCTCCCAGGTACTGCTCGGCGTGGCCGGCGATGAGATCGAGGACGGCGGTGATGTCCCGCACGGTGGTCTCGGGGTTGAGCAGCGTGAACTTGAGGTACTGCCGGCCGCCGACGGACGTCCCGGCCACCACGGCCTCACCGGAGGCGAAGAGCGCCTTGCGGGCGTGGAGATTGGCCCGGTCGATCTCGGTGGGGCTGGTGATGCGCCCGGGGATGTAGCGGAAGACGAGGGTGGAGAGACTGGGCTCCACGACGACGTCGTAGCGCGGGTCGGCGGCGAGCACCTGCCAGCCCTCGGCGGCCAGGTCGCATACCTCGTCGAAGAGTTCACCGATGCCGTCCGCGCCCATGACGCGCAGGGTCATCCAGAGCTTGAGCGCGTCGAAGCGGCGGGTCGTCTGGAGGGACTTGTCGACCTGGTTGGGGATGCGCTCCTCGATCGTACGGCGCGGGTTGAGGTAGTCCGCGTGGTACGTGGCGTGCCGCAGCGTGGCGCCGTCCCGTACCAGCACGGCCGAGGAACTCACCGGCTGGAAGAAGGACTTGTGGTAGTCGACGGTGACGGAGTCGGCGTGCTCGATGCCGTCGAGGAGGGCGCGCCGGGTGGGGGAGGCGAGCAGCCCGCAGCCGTACGCGGCGTCGACGTGCATCCAGGTGCCGTACTGGGCGCAGAGCGCGGCGATCTCAGGCAGCGGGTCGATGGAGCCGAAGTCGGTGGTGCCCGCGGTGGCGACGACGGCCATCGGGGTCAGTCCCTCGGCGCGGCAGCGCTCCAGCTCGGCGGCGAGGGCGACGGTCTGCATGCGCTTCTCGCGGTCGCAGGGGACGGAGACGACGGCGTCGGGGCCGAGCCCGAGCAGGGTGGCCGACTTCTGGACGCTGAAGTGGCTGCACTCGGAGGCGAACACGCGCAGTTTCGTCAGCTCGTCGGCCTTGGCCTCCTCGCGGGCGAGCAGCAGGGCCTGGAGGTTGGACTGCGTACCGCCGCTGGTGAAGACGCCGTCGGCGGCGCCGCCGAGGCCGATGCGGGCGGTCGTCCAGTCGATCAGTTTGCGCTCGATGAGGGTGCCGCCGGCGCTCTGGTCCCAGGTGTCGAGGGAGGAGTTGACGGCGGTGAGCACGGCCTCGCCGAGGACGGCGGGTATGACGACCGGGCAGTTGAGGTGGGCGAGGTAACGCGGGTGGTGGAAGTAGACCGCGTCCCGCAGATAGACGCGCTCCAGTTCGTCCAGGGCGGCCGAGGCGTCGCCGAGAGGCTGGTCGAGGTCGACGGCGGCGACCACGGGGGCCAGCGCGTCGGGTGTCACCCCGCTGAACGGCCTTTTCGTAGCGGCGAGTTGGGCCGCCACCCGCTCGACTCCTTCGGTGACGGAGCGTCGGTAGCGCTCCGCCGTCGTGTCATTGAGCAGGTGCGCACGCATCAAGGTCCTCCCGGATGTGGGGGTTTGCCGCGCCCTCAGGACAGGAGTGAGGGGCGAAGGCACGGCCTGGAAGTAAGGCTAGCCTAACCTAACTTCGTTACTCAATGGCGTCGCGGTGTGACTCATATCCCTCAGGGGTCGCGCATGTAACGCGTGCGTTGCGCAAAGCGACGGCGACACGGCGGGCGGACGGCGACGACGCCGGCGACACGGCGGGGCGCGGTGACGGGGCGGCGGCCGGTCAGACCGCCGCCGCGCGGAACTGATCCTCGCTCAGCCCGCGCCGCCAGTACCCGACGAACGTGACGCGCCGGCGGTCGAGTTCACGCTCGCGCACCAGATGGCGGCGCAGCTCCTTGACCGTCCCCGACTCCCCGGCGATCCAGGCGTACGGGCTGCCGCCGCGCGGCTCCGCGGCCCGTACGGCGTCCAGCGAGCGGGGCGCGCCCTCGTCCTGTATCAGCCAGGTGATTCTGGCGTCGGCGGCGGTGGGCAGCGGCCGACGGTCGCCGGCGTGCGGGACCTCCAGCCAGACATCGGCCGTCAGATGGGCGGGGAGCGTCTTGAGGATCGCCGCCGCGGCGGGCAGCGCCGTCTCGTCGGCCCAGATCAGCACCGAGTCGGCGTCGGCCGGCGGCCGGAACCGTACGCCGGTGTTGTCCGTCACGACCGGCCCCAGCAGCAGCACCCGGTCCCCGGCCGCGGCCCGTTCCGCCCAGCGGCAGGCGGGTCCGCCGTCGGCGTGCAGGGCGAAGTCGATGTCGATCTCGTCCGGGTCGTGCCGCTCCTCGCGCAGGGTGTACGAGCGCATCACGGCCCGGACGTCCTCGGGCAGCGCCCGGAACGCGGTGAACCAGTCGTCGCCCTCCTCGACCGGGACGACGGGCTCGTCCTGGCCGGGGTGGGGGAGGAAGAGCGAGAGGCTCTGGTCCCGGCCGGCCGAGGTGAAGCGGGCGAGGTCCGGGCCCGCGAAGGTGATCCGGGTCATGGACGGACCGAGCCGCCTCGTCCGCGCGACCTGGAGGGAGAAGAAACCGAACGGGGCGGTCTCGGTAGCCGTCTTCATGGGGTCAGCCGACCTTCTTCGCGGTCTCGATGGCCTGGGCCAGATCTTCAAGGATCGGGGCGCACTTGTCGTAGGAGTAGATGGGCTCGGTGGTCCGGGGGATGACCTGTCCCGCCTTGACGGCGGGCAGCGTCTTCCAGGTCGGCTTGGACGTCAGCGCGCTGGGCTGGATGGCCGAGGTGCGGTTGTCCATCATGATGAGATCGGCGTCGTACTTGTCGGCGTTCTCCCAGCTCAGGCTCTCGAAGAAGCCCTGGGCGTCGACCTTCGGCTCGACGAACTCCACACCCAGGCTCTGGAAGTAGCGGGTGTCGGGGGACACCTTCGCGGGCGAGACGTAGAACAGGTCCTGGCTGGCCGAGCCGATCAGCACCTTGATGCCGGGGTTGGCCTTGGCGGCCTGGCGCAGCCGCTCGGCGGCCTTCTCGAAGCGCGCCTTGGCGTCCGCGACCTTGGCCGTGCCGAGGTCGCCGCCGAGGGCCGCGGCCAGTTCGGCGTGGCGCTGGATCGCCTTGGGCATCGTCGTCTCGGCGGCCCACAGGGCGACGCTCGGGGCGAGCTTGAGGATCTTCGCCCGGGACGCGTCCGGCACGTACCAGAGCGCGTCCTTCGCCCACATCGCGGTCACCAGGAGATCGGGGGCGAGCGCCGCGTACTCCTCGACGTTGAACTCGCCCCAGACATTGCCGAGGATCTTGACCTTGGTGATGTCGAGGTCGCCGGCCTGGACGTCGGGCTTGCCGTCGGCCGTCTTCGTCGGGCCGAAGACGCCCTTCACCGCGACGCCGTAGTCGTGCAGTGCGGCGGCCGTGCCCGTGAAGGCGACGATGTTCTCGGGGGTGCGGCTCGCCTTCGCGGTCACCCCGCGGTCGTCCTCGAAGGACCAGGGGCCGGAAGTGGTGGCTTCCTTGGCCGAACCCGAGCCGCTCGTCGAGTCTTTGCCGCCCCCGCAGGCGGCGAGCGCGGCACCGAGGCCGGCGGCGCCGCCCGCGGCCAGCAGGCCACGACGGGTGAGATGGGACACTCGGGTCTCGCGCATGATGATCAGCTCTCTGGCGTACAGGTCAGATATCCGGCCGGTGGGCGGTTCGAGGGTAGGTTAGCCTAACCTCACCATCTCGCCCAGAGCGCCTCGGAACCGGACCTCTCGCCCACCCGGTGACGGGTCCGCCGCCGCTCAGCCGGTCAGGCCCAACTCCCTTGCGATCAGCATCCGCTGGACCTCGCTCGTCCCTTCACCGATCTCCAGGATCTTGGAGTCGCGCCACATCCTCGCCACCGGATATTCATTCATGAAGCCGTAGCCGCCATGGATCTGTGTGGCATCGCGCGCGTTGTCCACCGCGACCGTCGACGAGTACAGCTTCGCGATCGCCGCCTCCTTCTTGAACGGCTGACCGTGCGTGAGCCGGGAGGCCGCGTCCCGCCAGCCGATCCGCGCCATGTGCGCCCGGGTCTCCATGTCGGCGAGCTTGAACTGGATGGCCTGGTTGGCGCCGATCGGCCGGCCGAACGCGTGCCGCGCCTTCGCGTACGCCACGGACTCGTCCACGCACCCCTGCGCGAGACCGGTCGCCAGGGCGGAGATCGCGATCCGGCCCTCGTCGAGGATGCGCAGGAACTGGGCGTAGCCGCGGCCCTCCTCGCCCAGCAGATTCGCCAGCGGGACCCGAACATCGGCGAAGGACAGCTCCCGGGTGTCCGACGCGTTCCACCCGACCTTGGAGTAGGGCGCGGCGACGGTGAAGCCGGGGGTGCCGGACGGCACGATGATCGCGGAGATCCGCGGCCGGCCGTCCTCCGTACGGCCGGTGACGGCGGTGACCGTCACCAGACCCGTGATGTCCGTACCGGAGTTGGTGATGAAGCACTTGGTGCCGTTGATCACCCACGCGTCGCCGTCGCGCACCGCGGTGGTCCGGGTGCCGCCGGCGTCGGAGCCGCAGTCCGGCTCGGTCAGCCCGAACGCGCCGAGCCGCTCACCGGAGCAGAGGACGGGCAGCCACGCGCGCTTCTGCTCCTCCGTACCAAAGCGGTACACCGGCATGGCGCCGAGCGAGACGGCCGCCTCCAGGGTGATCGCCACCGAGGAGTCCACCCGGGCCAGCTCTTCGAGGACGATCCCCAGGGCGAGATAGTCGCCGCCCATCCCGCCGTACTCCTCGGGGAACGGCAGCCCGAACAGCCCCATCCGTCCCATCTCGCGCACGATCTCGTACGGGAACTCGTGCCGCTCGTAGAAGTCACCGATCTTGGGCGCGATCACGTCGTGCGCGAACGCCTCGACGGTACGGCGCAGTTCTTCGTGTTCGGCGGAGAGCCGGTGGTCCAGCGACATGACGGTGCTCACTCCTCGGAGGACGGGGACTGCGCCGGGTCCGGCGACAGCGCGCGGACGGTACGGGACGGGCTGGGGCGGCCCAGCAGCCCGGCCAGCCAGCGGCTGGTGGCGGTGAGTCTGCCGAGGTCGACCCCGGTGCCGATGCCGAGTCCGTCGAGCATCCACACGAGATCCTCGGTGGCGAGATTCCCGGTGGCGCTCTTCGCGAACGGACAGCCGCCGAGGCCGCCGGCGGAGGCGTCCACGGTGGTCACGCCGTGCTGGAGCGCGACCAGGGTGTTGGCGAGGGCCTGGCCGTACGTGTCGTGGAAGTGCACCCCGACCACGCCGACCGGTACGCCCTTCCCGGTCAGCTCGGCCAGCAGCGCCCGCACATGACCGGGCGTGGCGACGCCGATGGTGTCGCCGAGGCTCAGCTCGTCGCAGCCGAGATCCAGCAGCGCCTTGGCGACCCGGGCCACCCGGGCGACGGGCACGGCCCCTTCCCAGGGGTCGCCGAAGCACATGGAGAGATAGCCGCGGACATGGAGCCCCTCCGCCCGGGCCCGCGCGACGACCGGCGCGAACATGGCGAGCGACTCGGCCACACTCCGGTTGAGATTGGCCCGCGCGAAGGACTCCGTGGCGCTGCCGAACACGGCGACCCGGCGGGCGCCGAGGGCGAGGGCGCGCTCCAGCCCCCGGGCGTTCGGCACGAGCACCGGCAGCGCGATGTCCGGGAGATCGCTCAGGAGCGGGAAGAGCCGCTCCGCGTCGGCCAGTTGGGGCACCCACTTCGGGTGCACGAAGCTGGTCGCCTCGATGGTGGTCAGCCCGGCGCCGGCCAGCCGGTGGATGAACTCGGCCTTCACCTCGGTCGGTACGACGCCCTTCTCGTTCTGGAGCCCGTCGCGCGCGCCCACCTCATGGATCCGCACCCGGGACGGCAGGCCGGGCAGGGGGACGGCCATGGGCAGCCCGCCGGCCGACGGACCGGTCATGACGCCACCTCCTCGGACGCGCCGGCCGGTGTGACGGCCGGGGTGGCGGACGGTGTGACGACGGCGAGCACCTGGTCCATGGCGACGGTGGTGCCGGGGGAGACGTCCAGCTCGGTGACGGTGCCGTCGTGCGGCGCGGAGATGACGTGCTCCATCTTCATCGCCTCGACGACCAGCAGGCTCTGGCCGGCCCTCACCTCGTCCCCGACCGCCGCCTTCACGACCGTCACCGTCCCCGGCATGGGCGCGGTCAGCGAACCGGCGCCGCCCGCCCCGGCCACCTCGCGCAGCGCCGCCTCGACGGGGTCGTGATCCCGTACATACCAGCTGTCGCCGTCCCTGCCGAGCCAGTCGCCCTCCGGGCCGCGCGCGTGCACGAAGGCATGGGTCACGCCGTCGTACTCGACGCGCACGCGCGCCGTGTCCGCCCCACCGGTCTCTCCGCCGATGTCCCCGGCGACGCTCCCGTCGCTGACCAGGAGCCGGGCCGGGACCGCAGGGCCGTCGTCGATCCGGACCGTCGCGCTGCCGTCCGCCGCGCCGACGGCTCCGCGTACCCGCACGGACACCGTCACCGGCTCCTGGCCGGGCACCCGCACGGGGTGCCCGGTCCACGCGGGCTCGCCGCCCAGGCGCCAGCCGTTGGGCACGGAGAACGGATCCGTCCAGCCGGGGCGGGCGCCCGCGCTCCCGGCGCCGCCGCCGGCCTGCGCCAGCGCGCGCTGGCGCAGCAGCGCCGCCGCCGCGTACACCTCGGGCGGGACCGCGTCCGGCACGAGCCCCGCCGCCTCGCGCTCCACCAGCCCCGTGTCCAGCTCGCCCGCGACCACCGCCGGATGGGCCAGCAGCCGCCGCATGAAACCGGCGTTGGTCGGAACGCCGAGGGTGACGGTCTCCGCGAGGGCCGCGCGGAGCCTGCGCAGCGCCGTCGGCCGGTCGGGACCGTGGGCGATGACCTTGGAGAGCATCGGGTCGTACAGCGAGCCGACCTCGGTGCCCTCGGCGAGGCCCGAGTCCGTCCGTACGCCGGCGCCCCGCGGCTCGCGCAGCGTCAGCACCCGCCCGCCGGAGGGCAGAAAGCCCCGGCCGGGATCCTCGGCGTACAGCCGGGCCTCCACCGCGTGGCCGGTGAACGTGACGCCGTCCTGGGCGAAGGGCAGCTCTTCCCCGGCGGCGACGCGCAGCTGCCACTCCACCAGGTCCACCCCGGTGACCAGCTCGGTGACGGGGTGCTCGACCTGGAGGCGGGTGTTCATCTCCATGAAGAAGTACGACCCGGGATCGCGGCCAGGCACGATGAACTCGACCGTCCCCGCCCCCGTGTACCCGCAGGAGCGCGCCGTCCGCACCGCCGCCTCGCCCATCGCCGCGCGGGTCGCCCCGTCCAGCAGGACGGACGGCGCCTCCTCGATCACCTTCTGATGGCGGCGCTGGAGCGAGCACTCGCGCTCACCCAGATGCACCACATTGCCCCGGGTGTCCGCCAGGACCTGGATCTCGATATGGCGCGGGCGGTCCACCCACCGTTCCACCAGCAGGGTGTCGTCCCCGAAGGAGGACCGCGCCTCGCGGCGGGCCGCCGCGATCTCCTCGGCGAGCAGGGACTCGGACCGCACCAGCCGCATGCCCTTGCCGCCACCGCCCGCCGAGGGCTTGAGCAGCACCGGCATCCCGGTCTCCGCCGCCGCCCGCGCGAGCTGCCCGTCCGTCAGCCCGCTGCCCGAGGAGCCCGGCACCACCGGCACCCCGGCCGCCCGTACCGTCTCCTTGGCGCGGATCTTGTCGCCCATCAGCTCGATGGCGGACGCGGGCGGCCCGACGAAGACCAGCCCCGCGTCCGCGCAGGCACGCGCGAAGGCCGCGTTCTCCGAGAGGAAGCCGTACCCCGGGTGCACCGCCTCCGCCCCCGTACGCGCCGCCGCGTCCAGCAGCCGACCGATCGAGAGATAGCTCTCGGCGGCCGGTGCCGGGCCGATCCGTACCGCCGTGTCGGCCTCCCGCACATGCCGGGCGTCCGCGTCCGCGTCGCTGAAGACCGCGACCGAGCGGACCCCCAGCGCGCGCAGGGTACGGATGACGCGGACCGCGATCTCACCGCGGTTGGCGACCAGAACCGTGTCGAACATTCCCGCCCTCACTCTCACATCCGGAAGACGCCGAAGCCGGGCTCGCCCAGCGGGGCGTTGGCACACGCGGACAGCGCCAGCCCCACCACCTGCCGGGTCTCCAGCGGGTCGATCACGCCGTCGTCCCAGAGCCGCGCGGTCGCGTAATAGGCGTTGCCCTGGGACTCGTACTGCGCGCGGATCGGCTCCTTGAAGGACTCCTCGTCCTCGGCCGCCCACTGCTCGCCGCGCCCCTCCAACTGGTCGCGCTTGACGGTCGCGAGGACGGAGGCGGCCTGCTCGCCGCCCATCACCGAGATCTTGGCGTTGGGCCACATCCACAGGAAGCGGGGGGAGTAGGCCCGGCCGCACATCGAGTAGTTCCCCGCGCCGTACGACCCGCCGACCACGACCGTCAGCTTCGGCACCCGCGCGCAGGCCACCGCCGTGACCATCTTCGCGCCGTGCTTGGCGATACCGCCCGCCTCGTAGTCCCGGCCGACCATGAAGCCCGAGATGTTCTGGAGGAAGAGCAGCGGGATGCCGCGCTGGTCGCACAGCTCGATGAAGTGCGCGCCCTTCTGGGCCGATTCGGAGAAGAGGATCCCGTTGTTCGCGACGATGCCGACCGGATGACCGTGGATCCGCGCGAACCCGGTGACCAGGGTCGTGCCGAACTCGGCCTTGAACTCGGCGAACCGCGAGCCGTCCACCACCCGGGCGATCACCTCCCGCACGTCGTAGGGCGTACGGGAATCGACCGGCACCGCGCCGTACAGCCCCGCCGGGTCGGCCTTGGGCTCCTCGACCGGCTCGACGGACCACGGCGGCTCCCCGCGTGCAGGAAGCGTCGAGACGATGGTGCGCACGATCCGCAGCGCGTGCGCGTCGTCCTCCGCGAGATGGTCGGTGACCCCCGACGTACGGGAGTGGACCTCGCCGCCGCCCAGCTCCTCCGCCGTGACGACCTCGCCCGTCGCCGCCTTCACCAGCGGCGGCCCGCCCAGGAAGATCGTGCCCTGGCCGCGGACGATCACGGCCTCGTCGCTCATCGCCGGGACATACGCCCCGCCCGCCGTGCACGACCCGAGCACCGCCGCGATCTGCGGGATGCCCGCGCCGGACATCCTGGCCTGGTTGTAGAAGATCCGCCCGAAGTGGTCCCGGTCAGGGAAGACCTCGTCCTGCATCGGCAGGAAGGCGCCGCCGGAGTCCACCAGATACAGGCACGGCAGCCGGTTCTCCAGCGCGACCTCCTGGGCGCGGAGGTGCTTCTTCACCGTCAGCGGGTAGTACGTGCCGCCCTTGACCGTGGCGTCATTGGCGACGATCACCGCTTCCCGGCCGCTGACCCGGCCGATCCCGGCGATCACCCCGGCGGCCGGCGCCGCCCCGCCGTACATCCCCTCCGCCGCGAGCGGTGCCAGCTCCAGAAAGGGCGAGCCCGGGTCCAGCAGGGTGTCCACCCGGTCGCGCGGGAGGAGCTTCCCGCGCGCCGTGTGCCGGGCGCGGGCCTTCTCTCCGCCGCCGAGCCGCGCCGCCGCGAGCCGGCCGCGCAGCTCGGCGGCCAGCTCCTCGTGCGCCGCCTCGTTGGCACGCCAGGCGTCGGACGCCGGATCGGCGGAGCTTGTCAGCACCGGTGCCTGCCGCATTCCGCGACCCTCCCTCGTCGGTTCAGCCCCACGGCCCGTTCGTTAACGACCGCTAACTCGATTATGTCCAAGTTAACGACCGCTAACCGCCCTGTCTAGAATATTTCCCATGAGCACCCGGACCCCCGCCCCGACCCGCCGCGAACAGATCCTCAGACAGGCCGCGCGCCTCTTCGCCGAGCGCGGGTTCCACGGGGTCGGTGTCGATGAGATAGGAGCGGCGGTCGGCATCAGCGGCCCCGGCCTCTACCGCCACTTCCCGGGCAAGGAGGCGATGCTCGCCGAGCTGCTGGTCGGCATCAGCAGCCGGCTGCTGGACGGCGGGCGGCTACGGGTCAGGGAGGCCGCCGCCGCAGCCTCGGACGGCGCCGCGGGCGATCCGGCGGCGGTGCTCGCCTCGCTGATCGACGGGCACATCGACTTCGCCCTCGACGACCGCCCGCTGATCACCCTCCACGACCGGGAGCTGGACCGGCTCAGGGAGAGCGACCGCAAGCTGGTGCGCCAGTTCCAGCGGCAGTACGTCGAGCTATGGGTCACCGTCGTACGGCAGCTGTACCCGCACATCCCGGAGGCGCAGGCGCGCGGCGCCGTCCACGCCGTCTTCGGCCTGCTGAACTCCACCCCGCGCCTCGGCCCGCACGGCGGCGGCCCGCCGGGCCGCGCGGCCACCGAGTCCCTGCTGCGCCGCCTGGCGCACGGCGCCTTCGCCGCGCTGGGCGACGAGGGCGCCGGCGTATCGGACGAGGGGGCCTGGCCCCCGCCGACCGGGATCGGCCCGCGCCGGCCGTAACCCGGATCAGGCGTGGCCGCCCCGGATCAGGGCGCCTCGATCCGCGACAGCTCGCGCGCCAGGGTCTCCACCGGCTGGAAGGTCACGCCCAGCAGCGCCACATGCTTCCACCGCAGCGCCCCGTCCGGCCCCACCAGGAACACCGACCGCCGCACCCCGATCCCCGGAGCGGCCACCCCGAACGCCCGCGCGACCGCCCGGTCCGTATCGGCGAGCAGCGGAATCCGGAGGTTGTTCGCCCGCGCGAAGGACTCGTGACTGTCCACATCCTGCGGACTGATGCCCCAGACCTCCGCCCCGAGATCCGTGAACGTCTCCAGCCCGCTGGAGTACGAGCACAACTGCTTGGTGCAGACGGACGTGTTGTCGCCGGGATAGAACGCGATCACCAGCGGCAGACCGCGCCGCTCCGCCAGGCCGTAGTCCCGCCGCACAAAGGTCTCACCGTCGAGGACACCGCCCGGCAGGGTGAAGTCCGCCACCGTCCGGCCGAGTTCGGGTGAAGCTGCCACTGGTCACTCCCAAGCTGCGAGGAAGGTACGTACGTAGTACGTAGCGAAGAGTTCAGTGGACCACGCGGCCGACGGCCCGCCGCAGGCGGTGGACGCCCCGGTGGGCGCCGGCGGGCGCCGGCGGGCGCCGGCGGGCGCCGGCAGGCTTCGGCGGGCTTCGGCGGGCATCGGGGTGTCCGTCCATCCGGTCCGCCCGTCGGGACGCTCGGTACGGCGGGCCCCCGGACGGCACAATGGGCTCATGCCCATACCAAGTCGCGCCGCCCTCGTCGAGCACCTCGTCCGTACCCGTATCGCCGGAAACGTCGCCACCCCCCGCGACAACAACCTCTCCCACTACCGCAAGCTCGCCAACGGCGACCGCCACTACTGGCTCGGCCTTGAGCTGGGCGAACGGTGGCGGGACGAGCAGGACGTGCTCGCCGTGATGGCCGAGCGGTGCGGGGTCATCGACGATCCGGAGCACCGGTCCGGGCAGGACACCATCGACCCCGAGCTGACCGTCGACGCGCTGGAGCGGATGGCCGCCCGGCTGCGGAAGGCCGCGGCGGGGCGGGAGCGCGTGCTGTTCGCGACCGGGCACCCCGGCGGGCTGCTCGACGTCCACCGGCAGACCGCGGACGCCCTGCGCGCGGCGGGCTGCGAGATCGTACGGATCCCGGGCGGGCTCGTCGCGGACGAGGGCATGGTCTTCCAGTTCGCCGACGTCGCCGTACTGGAGCGCGGCGCGACCCTCTGGCACACCCACTCGCCCGAGCCCATGCGCGCCATCCTGGACGGGCTGGAGCGCGACGGCCGACCACAGCCGGACCTCGTTGTCGCGGACCACGGCTGGGCCGGCTGCGCGGGCCAGCGCGGGCTCGACTCCATCGGGTACGCGGACTGCAACGACCCCGCGCTCTTCCTCGCGGAGGCCGAGGGCACACTCCAGGTGACGGTTCCGCTGGACGACCATGTCACGGACCCGCGCTTCTACGACCCGATGACCGCGTATCTGCTCAATGAGGCGGACCTGATCTGAGGAAGCGGGCACCCGGCGCCGCGCGCGTACCCGCTCAGCCGCGCGGTACGCGGATCACGCCCTCCTGGACCACCGTGACCGCCAGCCCGCCGTACCGCGTGAAGATCCGCGCCTGGCCGAGTCCGCGCCCTCCGTAGGAGGACGGCGATTCCTGGTCGTACAGCAGCCACTCGTCCGCCCGGAACGGCCGGTGGAACCACATCGCGTGGTCCAGACTCGCACCCACCACGTCCCCGACCACCCAGCCGCCCCGCCCATGAGCCAGCAGCACCGGATCGAGCAGCGTCATGTCGGAGACGTACGTCACCAGACAGGCGTGCAGCAGCGGGTCGTCCGCCAGCTTCCCCGCCGTACGGAACCACACCTGGGAGCGCGGCTCGCGCGGCTCCCCCACACGGACGTACGGCGGCGGCTCCACGTAGCGCAGATCGATCGCGGCGCGCGAACGCAGCAGCCGCGCCGGCATCGCCGGATCGTCGAACCGGTCGGCGTACCAGGACATCATGTCCTCGTCCGTCCGAAGCGTCTCCGGATCGGGCGCCGCACCCATCTCCACCTGGTGTTCCAGGCCTTCCTCGTACGTCTGGAAAGACGCCGAGAGATGGAAGACCGGCTCACCGCGCTGGGCGGCGACGACCCGCCGCATGGTGAAGGAGCGCCCGTCCCTGATCCGGTCGACGGTGTAGACGATCGGCTCGCCGGGGTCACCCGCCCGCAGGAAGTACGCGTGCAGGGAGTGCGGCGCCCGGTCCGCCGCGACGGTACGGCCCGCCGCCACCAGCGCCTGCGCGGCGACCTGCCCGCCGAAGACGCGCGGGACGACGGAGGCGTGGCTCCGGCCGCGGAAGACGTCCTCCCCGACCCGCTCCGGATCGAGCAGGCCGAGGAGTTCCTCAAGGGCGCCGGTGTCGTGGTCGGGGGACATGGCCGGCTCTCGGACGCCCTCCTACAGCCCCATCGACTTCGCGATGATCATCTTCATGACCTCGCTGGTGCCGCCGTAGATCCGGTTGACCCGGTTGTCCGCGTACAGTCGCGCGATCGGGTACTCGTTCATGTAGCCGTATCCGCCGTGCAACTGGAGGCACTTGTCGATCACGCGGTGCGCGACCTCCGTGGTGAACAGCTTCGCGGACGCGGCCTCGGCGGCCGTCAGCTCGCCCAGGTCGTGCGCCTCCAGCGCGCGGTCCACGACGGCCTCCGCCGCGTCCACCTCCGCCTTGCAGGCGGCCAGCTCGAACTTGGTGTTCTGGAAGGACGCGACGCTCTGCCCGAAGACCGTCCGCTCCTTCACATACGCCTGCGCGAACCGCACCGCCGCCGCGGCCTGCGCGTACGCGCCGACGGCGATGCCCAGGCGCTCCTGCGGCAGATTCTGGCCCAGATAGGTGAAGCCCCTGTTCTCCTCGCCGAGCAGGTCCCCCACGGGGACCTTGACGTCCGAGAAGGACAGCTCGGCGGTGTCCGAGGTCCGCAGTCCCAGCTTGTCGAGCTTGCGCCCGACCGCGTACCCCTCGGCCTTCGTGTCCACGACCAGCAGCGAGATCCCGAACCTGCGGTCCTCGGGCGTCGGCGCGGCGGTGCGCGCGCAGACGATGACGCGGTCGGCGTGGACCCCGCCGGTGATGAACGTCTTCGCGCCGTTCAGCACGTAGTGCGTACCGTCCTCGGACAGCTTCGCCGTCGTCTTCATCCCGGCCAGGTCGGAGCCGGTGCCCGGCTCCGTCATGGCGATCGCGTACATCGTGCGGCCCGTGACGAAGTCCGGCAGCCAGCGCTTCTTCTGCTCGTCCGTCGCGTATGCCTTCAGATACGGCAGGCAGAGCGCGACATGGACGCCCGAGCCGCCGAAGGAGACGCCCGCGCGGGCCGTCTCCTCCGAGAGGATCGCCTGGAACTTGAACGACTCCTCGCCGGCCCCGCCGTACTCCTCGGGCACCTCTATCCCGAAGATCCCCAGCT
This sequence comes from Streptomyces sp. NPDC093109, assembly GCF_040701725.1. Classification (NCBI taxonomy): domain Bacteria; kingdom Bacillati; phylum Actinomycetota; class Actinomycetes; order Kitasatosporales; family Streptomycetaceae; genus Streptomyces; species Streptomyces sp. NPDC093109. The sequence goes on along the minus strand of NZ_JBFBEZ010000005.1, from coordinate 161,010 downwards.
CACCGAGGGTGTGGTAGAACTCGCGGGGCGCCTGCCCGGCCGCGTTCCACTCGTCGTGCACGGGAACGACCTCGGCCTCGATGAAGGCGCGGATGGTCTCCCGGAACGCCTCGTGGTCCTCGTTGTAAACGGTACGGCGCACGGGACAGCCTCCTTAGCCTGCGGCTGAACCGCCGCCGGGGTTGCTCACTGTTGACGGCCGAGGCACGCGGCTCTAAGCGCTTGCTCAGCCCTCGCCAAGTTACCCGGCGGTTCGTCCGGGTGTCCAGAGGCCCGGACACCCGGACCGGCTCAGGCGCTCGGCTCCAGGGTGGCCGGGGTCCCTTCGGGGCACGCGGCGACGGCGGCCTGGCGCGCGACGGCAGCCTCGGCCTTCTCTTTCGCGTCGCCGGCCGCGTTACCGCGGTTGGCGCAGGACAGCATCCCGGAGCCTGTCGCCTCCCAGGTCACGACATGACCGACCGAGTCGGTGCGGTCGCCGCTCTTGGGGGCGCAGGGGTTGGTGAAGTCGGCCGTCACCAGCGATACCCAGCTCCAGGCGTAGTAGTCGCCCGCCGGAAGCCCGGTGGCGGCCTCGAACTGGCTCGGCTTCTCCTGCACCGGCCCCTCGTCGGGCCCGGCGAGCGGCTCGTCGGTCTTGAGGTGCGCGCCGAGCGCGGTGATCACCTCGGCGGTCGAACGCCCCTGGGACGTGCCGGTGACGGCCGGCTTGTAGCGCTCCTTGACGGGCAGGATGTCGGTCGACACGAAGTCCCCACCTGCATAGTGGACGGGCTTGCTGACGCCGGTCAGCTTCGTCTCGTGCCGCACGTTGCTCCATGTGAAGGGGCCGGACGAGGCCGCCGTGGAACCGGAGCAGGCCGATGACGCGGTGTCCTTCGAGTCCCCGTCGGCCTTCGAAGCGGTACAGGCCGAGACGCCGAGCAAGACGGCGAAGACGGCAATGGCCAGCGTGGAACGGTGCATGGTGATCCCCCGAGTATGAGTGGCAAACGCCCCTAAGGGCGCAATTTTAGAAGACGCAGCCGGGAGGCATTCCGTTCGCCCGGAGCGGCAAGAGCCGTGTAAATGGGAGAAGGCCACTACGCACGGATGCGGGGTGCGGAGGGTGCGGAGGGTGCGGAGGGTGCGGGTCAGAGCAGCGCCGAGTGGGGTGGGTGGGTGGCGGGGGTTGTGGGTAGGTGGGCCGCCCCTCCTGGTGTGAGTGTCGCGTCTCCGTGACAGGTGTAAAGGGCGCTCCTGCGTCGCGTCGGCTGCGCCGATTTCGCTTCGCTTCACCCTTGACTCCTGTCCCGGAGTCGCAAGTGCGGGTGTGGGAGGGGCGGCCGGGGGGTGGGGGGTTGCCCGGGGGCGGGCCGGACTGCCACTCGGTTCAGGGTCCGGCGGGCGGGTGGGCCCTGCGGGGCTGCGCGGCAGAGGAGAGGGGCGGTCCGACACCGTCTCGGCGGCCGGCGGTCTGTTGTTTGCTGAGACTCATGCCCCGCTGGTAACTCTGGGTGGAGGAGGGGTTGGTGGGGCGTGTGTGGCGGTAAGTGGGCTCCCGGAGGCGGTCTTTGCATCCAGAAGGGCGTCTAACGCACCTCAGGACACATGTGCCGTCCGGAGGGCCCCCAACGGCCCGTCAAATCAACCCATATGGGATATATGGATGGGGGTGGACTGCCTGGAGCCCCCGGTCCGGCCCGAGGACCCCGGCCGGACAGCAAGTCCCGCCCGTCTTCCGGGCACCACAATGCATGGGTGACCAGCGGGGCATGAGTGCCAGCTAACGGGCGGCCGTCAGCCGCTGAGACGAGCCGGGCAGCCCCATTGAAAGTGTGCGCAGCCCCGCAGGGCCCACCGGGCCGCCGGACCCTGAACCGAGTGGCAGTCCGGCCGGTCCCCCGGGCAACCCCCTCCCACCCGGCCGCCCCTCCCAAAAAGCCGCACTTGCGCCGGAAGGGCAGGTGTCAAGGGTGTAGCGAAGCGTAATCGGCGCAGCCGACGCGACGCAGGAGCGCCCTTTACTCCTGTCCTGGAGGCGCGATACTCACAGCTGGAGGGGCGGCCCCACGCCCAACGGCCTCCGCCACCGACCCACCCCTGTCTACCTCTTGGTACTGACCCGCAGACAGCCGACCAGCTCGGCCAGAACGGCGGGCCCGCTGGATGGTTCAGGCGGGAAACTTGTCGGTCTTGATGGCGGTGACGAAGGAGGACCAGCCGGCCGCCGGGAAGAGGAGGGCGGGGGCCTGGGGGGTCTTGGAGTCGCGGACGGGTATGCCGGAGGGGTGGTTGTCCAGAACCTCGACGCAGTTGCCCCCGGTGGGGTCGCTGTACGACGACTTGCGCCACCCAGCAGCGTTCGGGGCGGTGTACTCAGTCATGGTGTTCGTATTCCTTCGCTGTCGCCTTCATGAAGGCGAGTGAATCCTTGAAGGGAAGCGCATCGCCCAGTGCCAGAGAGTAGGCGCCTTGAAGTTGCTTGACCACGTCCGGAGCGTCGTGCAACTTGGCGATGCTCAGGCCCTCGATGTAGGCCGCAGGGGGTTGGTCCTCGAACCACATCAACGTCATTGTGCTCTGTAGGAGGTGGTAAGCGCCCAGGCTGATCGGCATGACGTGCACACGGACGCGCTCTTCCTCTGCCAGCTGGACGATGTGGGTGATTTGCTCCGCCATGGCCTTCGGACCGCCGACCGGACGGCGCAGCACCACCTCGTCCAACAGCGCCCACACTACGGGGGTTGCCGGGGTGTCCAGGATCTTCGCGCGATCTAGCCGTGATCCCACGAGCCTGTCACGTTCTTCCTTGCTCCATGGCGGGAAGGCGGTTCGCATGACCGCGTCCGCGTACCTCCTGGTCTGAAGGATTCCTGGCACGAAGGCCGGCGCGAATTCGTGGATCATCGTTGCCTGTTGTTCGAGCTGTCGTGCTGCCTCGAAGTACTCGGCCACCGCATGGTCGTCCTTGGGCAGGAAGCTGCTCAGCACATCCCCCGTCCCCAGCGCCATGTCCAGCCTCCGTGCGTCCTCCTTCGAGGGCACCCGGCGTCCCGCCTCGATGTGCGCGATGTGCGAGCGCGTCATGATCGCGGCGACGGCCAGCTCCTGCTGCGTCATGTCCGCTGCCTTGCGCTGCGCCTTGAGCCAGTCTCCGTAGATGTTGCTCACCATCAGCTCCTTTGTGCCTGATGCCGTGTCACCCGCTCCCCTCTGGCGAGCCTAGCCCGCCTCGTCTCACTCTGTGAGTGCATCGCTACACAACGATGCCGAGACCCCCGCGACCGCTGAGGGCGGCCCGGGGGCGTGGCCATCAACTAACAGGAGTTGACGACGTGTTGCACTGTATCGTCCGCCTTTTCGAGCCACTGGTGCGGTTCCTGTGGCTCCCGCTGCCGGTTGACCCCGGGCACCAACTGCCTTGCCCGGCCCGCCCCGAGGTGTGCTTCGACATCAGGCCGTGCACTGCCCTCCGTGTGGAGGTGGCCGCGTGATGATGGACGGCCAGATCTCCGGTCAGGTGCGCGCCATGCGGTTGCTTCCGTGGTCCAGCCCCGAGGGCAAACCCTGTTACCTCTCCTCCGTCGACGGCACCGGGTACGTCTCCCGTCTTGCCGACGAGGTCGAGAGCGCGCAGCTCGCCATGTCCGTCGAACTGCTCGACCACGCGGACGACATGCTCGCCGACCGCAAGGTGACGTCTCCGCAGCTGCGCTTCCTCGCGACCTGCATGGCCGAGTCGCTGCGGGACGTCCACCGTGTCGCGGAGAGCCGGGGCGCCCGCCTTCCCGCTCCCGCCTACGAAGAAGACGAAGAGGTGGACGGCGAAGGCCAGGAAGGCGGGGGCCAAGCAGGCCGGCACGCCTGCGACAGCCCCGACGAGCCCGGCCACGCTGGCGGGCCGGCGGCTTCCGGCGCCTGACCGGTCCCGGCGCCGGACTCGGCCCGGCCCCGTCCGCGCCGCACGTCACGACGCCGAATCACCGCGCCCCGGGGCGTGCCGGTAAATCCGGTGCGCCCCGGCGCGTTCTGCCCCGTCGTCATCGCGCGCGCCGTGGTCCATCTCGTGTGACAGGGCCTCCCGCACACGCCCGGTGACGTGTGTCCGCTTCTGCGGTCAATCCTCTATGACTGGCCGGACGGGTGAGAGGAATGGGTCCAGACGTATTTGGATTTCTCCTCTGGTCATGACGCGGACACGGAAAGCGCCCTGTCCCGGTGGGTCTTTCATGTCGGCGGAGCGCTCGTAGAGAAGTCCCCATGAGCCCGGGAATCGCCTGGCGATGTGATGCAACAGGCCGTCAAGTTCTGCGGCCTCGTCGCGGCGCCGGTTCATGACGCCGTTGGCCAGGACAAAGCACTCGCCGTTGTGGACGTTCAGCGCCACTTCGCCGGTCGCCCAGTCGATCACCGCGATCCGTGCGCGTAGCTCTGCGATGCCGGCGGCGAGGCCCCCGGTGTCCGCCTCCTCGGGGGATTCGGCGATTCCGAACCAGCCGTGAAATTCGTACACATTAATCCCAGCCGGTTTTCAAGCCATTGGATTCCGAAGTGAGCCGCCACGCGCCCCGTCCAGGCGGGCGTTTCCAGGGGCTTGGGGTCAAGCTCTGGGGCGAGGAGGCCGTCTCAGCTGTTTTCAATCCATTCGATTTTCCACTGAGATTCGGTGAAGAATCCCTTCAGGGATTCATAATCTTCCACCCAGTAGTCGCCATACCCGACCTTGAATTCAGAATCATATGCCATCAGGATCAGAAAGCTCGATGGATTGTCGTGAAGTTCCTGGACTTTTACGAATTTACCGGAATCGTCGCCACTTGAGATCTTTCCAACTTTTCCGATCTCAATCATTCGGAACTCCAAGGGTGTAAAAGATGGATCTGTGCGGATTATTCAGTCAGAGGTACGTGGTTGTTGACCGATGCCTTCTTGGCTCCAGGGTGGTCGAAAATCTCAAAGTGTACGTGCGGTACGTCGGGCCAGTGGCTTCCTTCCAGGGATTGGGGATCCATTCGAAACTGCCGCAGCCCGTCTGAACTGCGGAATACTCCACGATTCTTACCCAGTTCCTGATAGTCGTCACCCAGGAATCGCTGAGCGGCATCCAGAGCTTCATCAGCCGTCATTGGATGATCGCTCACGATGCTTCCTTGGCCCACGCGACTTCGTGTTTCGGCAACCGCTGGATGCTCAAGGCATCCGTCCGAGGGCGCCAGCCCCAGCGGGTCGCTCCACGTGTGCGGGTTGTGGACGTAAGCGGCCGGGTTCGGTGCCGGGGTCAGGCCCAGGGGGTCCGGGGTGAGGTAGCGGGCCGTTTCGGGGTCGTAGTGGCGGTGGTGGTTGTAGTGGAGGCCGGTCTCGGGATCGTAGTACTGGCCGGGGAAGCGGAGCGGGGTGTACGCGCTGCTGGTTCTGGCCCAGGTGGTGGTGCCCCACAAGGTGGTGCGGGTGCGCCAGGCGAGGGTGCCGGATTCGTCGATCAGTTCGGTGGGGGTGCCGATGAGGTCCGTGGCGATGGCGAAGAAGCGTTCGTCGATCGCGTTCTGGGAGGCGTCAGGGGCGAGGATGCGCTCCGTCTGGGTCAGGGGACGTAGTCCCTGGTGGTCCCAGGTGAGGGCGACGGTGTGGGGGAGAGCGACCCCGATGGTGGTCTGTTCGCAGAGGGTCGTGCCGTCCCAGGTGAAACGGGTCTCCTCGACGACCGTCCGGCCGTCGTCGGCGAGGCGCTGCTTTGCCGTGCGGCGGCCGAGGGGGTCGTAGCGGTAGCGCCAGCGGGTGCCGTCGGGGGTGGTGACGGCGGTGAGGCGGTCCTCCGCGTCCCACTCGTAGCGCCAGGTGTCGGGCTTGCGGGAGAGCCGCGTCTTCTGGCGCAGCGTGATGCGGCCGGCGGCGTCGTGTTCGTAACGGACGCCGCCCGCGCGGGTGATGGCGGTGCCGGTGTAGGCGCGGGGGCCGGTCGCCTCGTGGCCGGGGTGGGAGACGGGCCAGGACGCGGAGGTCTGGTTCCCGGCCGCGTCGTAGGCGTACGTCTCCGTCCAGTTGGCGGCGGTGACGGCGGTGACCCGGCCGGTCTCGTCCAGGTCGAAGCGGTGGGGGCCGCGCAGGGTGTCGTCGAGGGCGGTGAGGTGGCCGTCGGCGCGGTAGGTGTAGGTGCGGGTGTTCAGCACCTCACCAGCGGCGATCGCGCCCTGGGAGGTCAAGCGGCCCGCCTCGTCCCACGCCGAGGTGAGGGTGAGCGTGTCGCCGAAGGCGCGTTCCAGCTCGCGTCCTGCGGCGTCGTGGGCGACGGTGACGCGGTGGTCGCCGCTGGTCAGGCCGGTTACACGGTCGGCCGCGTCATAGGCGTACGTGGTGCGCCGGCCGGTGGGCGTGGTCCGGTGGACGCGGCGGCCCAGCACGTCGTACGCGTACGTGGTGGCGCGGCCGTCCGCGAGCTCCGTCTTGACCTGGCCGCGGCGGTCGTACTGATAGATCAGCTCACCGTCCGGGCCGCCGGCCTCGGTCAAGCGCCCGGCCCGGTCGTACGTGTACGTGGTCACCGCGCCCGCCGCGTCCTTGCGGATCACCCGGCCGAGCGGGTCGTGCGCGTACGCGATGGTCTCCCCGAGCGGAGTGTCCCGGGCCGCGAGTTGTCCGGCCGGGTCGAGGGTGTAAGCGACGGTGCGCCGGTCGAAGTCGGTCTCGGAGATCAGCCGGCCGGCCGGGTCGTACGCGTACGACCAGGTCAGGCCCTGCGGGTTGGCGACCTGCGTCAGGCGCAGCTCGGCGTCGTGGGTGAACTCGTAGCGGGCGCCGTCCGGGCCGGTGCGGGCCGTGAGCAGGTCGAAGTGGGTGTATTCGAAACGGGTGATGCCGCCGATGGGGTCGGTGTGGGTGAGGCGGTTGCCCTCGCCGTCGTAGGTCCAGGACTCGGTCGCGCCGTCGGGGCCGGTACGGCTCGCCAGTTCGCCGTCGGCGGTCCACCGGAGGTGGGTGACGGCTCCCAGCGGGTCCGGCATACGTACGGGACGGCCCAGAGCGTCCCGCACGTAACGGGTGGTGCCGCCGAGAGGATCGGTGATCTCCAGCGGCAGCCCTGCGGGGTCGCAGCGCACCGCGGTCACATTCCCCAGCGCGTCCGTGACGGAGGTGATCCGGCCGGCGGAGTCGTACGCGTAACGGGTGGTGTGACCGGCCGGATCGGTGCGCGCGATCCGGTTGCCGCGTTCGTCGAACTCCTGGTGGTGGCGGGCGCCGCCCGGCTCGGTGAGCTGCGTCACCAGGCCCGACGGGCCGCGTACGGCGTGCAGTTCGCCGCCGTCCGGGTGTACGACGCCGACGAGCCTGCCGTCCTCGTCGTACGCGAAGGCGGTGGTGCGGCCGAGCGGGTCGGTGCGGGTCAGCTGATTGCCGCGGGCGTCGTAGGTGAAGCGGGTGGTGTGGCCGAGGGGGTCGGTGGTGGCCAGGACCCGGCACCGGTCGTCGATCAGGTGGCGGGTGGTGGCGCCGTCGGCGGTGGTGAGGGTGGTGACGCGGTGGCCTGTGGTGGGTCCAGGGCCGGGTGTCGGTTCGGGTGTCGGTGCGGGCATGGGTTCGGGCGTCGGTTCGCTGTAGGCGAGGGTGAGCTGGAAATGTCCCGCTTCGCCGCCCTCGGCGATGACCCGGTCCCGGTCGTCGTAGACGTAGTCGTAGCGGCTGTCGTTGGAGTCGGTCCAGGCGGTGACCCGGCGGCGTTCGTCGTACGCGAAGGTGAGGGTGGCGCCGGACGGTTTGGTGACGGTGGTGAGGTTGCCGTCCGTGTAGCCGTACGCCATCAAGGGGGTGGGAGCGTCGTCCCCCGTCACGAGAGCGAGCCGCGTGACGCGGTCCTCGGCCGTGGATACGCGCAGGTGGTATCCGGCCGAGTGGACGAGGGCCTGGGGTGTGCCGTCGTCGGTGCGGTCGATGGTGAGGGTGTGGCCGTTGCGGTCGGTGGTCTGGACGAGCCAGGCGTCGCCGTCGTCGCCGGGTTCGGAACCGGGTGACGCGGCGAAGTGGCGTATCAGCCCGGTGTCGGGGTCGGTGACGGTGTAGTCGCCGTTCTCCTCACGGGTCAGCAGATCGCGCGAGGCGCCGGTGTCCGTACGGGTCGGGACGCCGGGGACGGGATGCGGGTAGGTGAGCAGCAGGCCGTCGGCGGTGACGTGGATAACGCCTACCGCGTCGATCTCCAGGCGTTCGTCGACGGTGGAGGACCAGGAGACTCCGAAGAACCGGCCCGCGCTGTAACCGGATTCGACGCGGCGGGTGAAGACCAGGGGCAGCGTGCCGGGCAGCGCCACATCGGTCTGCGGCAGGAACATACGGCCCGAGGCCAGGTCCACCGGGTCGGTGCCCTTGCTGGTCCGCTTCGGGTCCGGACGCTCGTGGGTGCCCTTCGGGGTCTCGTCGGAGAGACGGCGGGCCCTGTTGGCGTCGGCGGCCAGGTCAGCGGCCTCCTTCGCGACCCGGGCGCCCTTGACGCCGGCGCCCGCGCCTCCGGTGGCGGCGGTCAGGAGCAGATCGGGGACCATCCGGCCGAGGCCCTCGGCGGGGTCCTTCATGAAGTCCGTGACCATCTGCCTGCCCGTGCCGTACGGGTCGTTGGCGACCCGGAGCAGCCCGGTGGCCGTGCTGTTCAGCGAGAGGGCGAACTCGGCGGGGTGGGTGACGTTGTACGGGTCGACCGGGTTGACGCTGCGGGCGAAGGTGAGCAGCCCGGCGGTGCCCTTGGCGATGCCGCCGGCGAGGTGGGTGTTGAGGACGCGGTACTCGGCCATGCCGTCCTTGACCTGCTCCGCGTACGACGGCTTGGGCGGCGCCGCGTCCCGGGCCGCCCGTACGGCGCTACGGGCCGTCTCGGCGGCGGCGTCGCGCTGGCGCCGGGCCTCGGCCAGGATGTCCTGCGCCTCGTCCATCCGCGCCTTGCCGGGGTCCTTGAACTCGCCGGGGTAGGGCGGCAGGGTGGCCGGGTCCTGCTGATCGGCGGGGAGCGCGTTGTAGCGTTCGGCCGCTGTCCGGTAGGTGTCCGCTTTCTGTTTGAAGGCGGTCCGAGCCTCCTCGGACGCCTCTTTACCCGCCTTGTACGTATCGATCGCGGTCTGCGCCTGGCCCTGCGCCCACTCGACGGTCCCCGCGAACGACTCCAGCGCGCCGGCGGCCTTCTCGCACGCGTCCGCGCCCTTGAACCACTTCGGCGGCTCGATCGACACCGTGTCCCGGAACGCGTCCGCCGCCTCCCCCTTGAGCGCGGACGAGTCCAGCCCCTTCAGGCCGCGGCCGACGTCGTTGAGGGCCTTCTGGAAGTCCTTCAGATGAGTGGCGGTCGCGCGGAGCTTGGAGGCGCTGCCGTACACCAGCTTGGTCTTGTCCTCGGTCTGGCCGAGGTCCATCTCGTCGACCTCGGCGCCCATCCGGTTGGCGACCGAACGGGACTGCTCCCGCACCCAGTCGGAGCCGGAGTCCCAGCCGGCCTTCTTCATCCCGTCGGCGGTCCGGTTGCCGGCTTCCGCGACCCGGTCGCCGGCCCACTCGGTCGCGCTCTCGACCGCGTCCTCGACGACGTCGGGGGTGAGGTCGCGGACGAAATCACCAATGCCCATGGCTCAGTTGCCCCCGTCCCCGTCGGCCTGCTGCTGGTCCTGTTGCTGCCCCTGTTGTTGCGCGCGTTCCTCGGGGGAGGGGCCGAACGTGTCGTCCACGGCCCGGTCGAAGTCCTCCTCGTCCACGCCGATCAGAGTGCTGAGCACGCTGGAACGCTCACCGAAGGTGCCCTCGGTGGCCATCGCCCGCCCGGTGTCCTTCCAGGCCTGCCCGGCTTCGTCCGCCGCCTGCCGGAACGATTCCGCGCTGTAGTCGGGGCGCAGATCCGGGGCGAGTACATCGCCCCAGCCCTTCTCGGCGATGTCGTCCTCCGAGGCATGGGGACTGCCGACGGCGGAGTTCACGACGACCTTCATCGCCCCCTGGACGTACTGGTCCTCCTCCCAGACGATCCCCGCGGCCAGGCCCAGCTTCGCGGCGATGGTGTTGGCGTCCTGGACGAGGGCGCGGATTCCCCACTCCCAGCGCTCGCAGTAGTCCTCGAAATCGGCTGACAGACCGGAGTGGCCGGCCTCCATGCCGGTCATCGCGAGGCCCGAGAATCCCTTGCCCAGCGCCGAACCGGTCGTGGAGCCGACCTCGCCCAGGTCGGACACCACCGCCCGCAGCCCCTCGGTGATCAGCCGGACGCTCTCCGCGCCGACGTTCAGATCCTCCGCGCCACCGCCGCCCATCAGGTACGTACCTGATGCGGTACGTCGATCCCGTGCGGTACGTCGATCCTGTGCGGTACGTCGATCCCGGCGTCCACGGCGACCGCGTCGGGCACGATCCCCACCACCGGCGGGAAGAGCATCGCCCCGTCCGGGTCGGCGACGTTGATCGCCACCCCGCCTGGCACACCCATCGCCGGCACGATCTCGTCGAGCAACCGCGCACCGCGCAGCTCCGCGAACTCCCAGGGTGCGCTTGTGCCGTAAGCGTTCCTGGCGTCACTGGTGCCTTCGGTGGCGCCGGTGGCGCCGGTGGCTTCGGCGGCTCGTGCCTGCGCGAACCGGGCCAGCGCGGCCTGATCCGTGAATCCGAAGATCCACCGCACCCCGCCCGACTGCCCCGTCCACAGACCGCCGCCGTCGATCGGCACCAGCACCAGCGCCCGCCGCAACTCGCCCACGAGCGCCCGGTGATCCCCCACCCCGGCCCGCCGCTCGGCTATGCGCGCGGCAAGTGCCGTTCCGTCATGCGTTGAGTCGTCGCGCATGAAGTCCCCCGTCGCAGAACAATGACGCATCAGGTTACTGGTCGGGCTTGTGTGGAGGAGGAGGTAATAGGTGAGGAGGGGGTGAGAGATGAGGAGGGGGTGAGAGGTGAGGGTGTGCCGGCAGCCTGTGCCCCGAGGGGACCGTTGTCAGTGGTCTGGTTCATTCTTGGCGGAGCAGCTCAAAGCAGCGCAGAGCCGTACGCAACCACATCAGCGCCCGCACCATCGGAGAGAGCCGACGATGAAGACGATGAACACGTCCCGCCGGATCGCGGCCTGCCGCGGGACCGGATCCGGAAGGGCCCCGGCGTAAATGCACGACCACGACCACGACATCCCGCCCTTCACCCCCGAACAGACCGCGGCCGCCCTCAACCCTCCTCCCGGGCGCACCGGTGGCGACCTCGTCGTCGAGACGCTCTACGGCCTCGGCGCCACCACCGTCTTCGGGCTGTCCGGACAGCACGCGCCCGGCATGTTCGACGCGCTGCGCCGTTCCTCCCTCGACTACGTCGGCCTGCGCGTCGAGAGCAACGCGGGCTTCGCCGCCGACGGGTACGGCCGGGTCACCGGGGAGGCCGCTCCGCTGCTGCTCTCCGCCGGGCCCGGCGCGCTTGCCGCGCTCGCCGCGCTCCAGGAGTCGGCCGCGGCCTCGGCCCCCGTCGTCGCCATCGCCGGCCAGGTCCCCACGGCCGGTCTCGGCGGTGGGCGCCACGGTCATCTGCGTGAGCTCCGCGACCAGCAGGCGTCCTTCCGCGATGTCGTGAAGTCCGTGCACCCGGTCCGTACCGCCTCCCAGATCCCGTCCGCGATCGCCGCCGCCTGGGAGTCCGCGCTCACCGCGCCGCACGGCCCGGTCTGGGTGGAGATCCCGCAGGACGTCCTGCTCGCCGAGACCACGCTGCCGCCGGTGACCGCGGTGGACGCCACCCCGCGCGAGCTGCCGCCGCGCCCCGAGCTGACCGCCGTCGCCGCGCACGCGCTGTCCCACGCCGAGCGACCGGTGATCATCGCGGGCGGCGGGGTGGTACGGGCCGACGCGGCCGGGAAGCTCCGCGCGCTCGCCGAGAGGCTGGACGCGCCCGTCGTCACCACCTTCGGTGGCAAGGGCGCCTTCCCCTGGGACCATCCGCTCTCGCTTCAGTCCTGGCTGGAGGACCGGCACACCACCGACTTCCTGGAGGACGCCGATGTCCTGCTGGTCGTCGGTTCGGGCCTGGGCGAACTCTCCTCGAACCACCACACCTTCCGCCCGCGCGGCCGGGTGATCCAGATCGAGGCGGACCTCGGCAAGCTGGAGTCCAACCACCCGGCGCTCGGCATCCACGCCGACGCGCGGGCCGCGCTGTCCGCCCTGCTGGACTCGGTGGCGGAGCGCCGCGACCCGGCCGCGGCCGAATCGGTCCGTACGGTGCTCGCGAAGGTACGGGAGCGGATCGCCGGCCAGGACCTGGGGTTCGAACAGCGGGTGCTCGCCGCGGTGCGCGAGGCGCTGCCCGCCACGTCCGCCGGCTTCTGGGACATGACGGTCCTCACCTACTGGGCCTGGTCCGCCTGGCCGGGACCGATGCACTCCGGCCAGGGCGCCGGCGGCCTCGGCTACGGCTTCCCCGCCGCGCTCGGCGCCGCCGCGGCCGACCGTACGACGCCGGTCCTCGCCGTCTCGGGGGACGGCGGCGCGCTGTACTCGATCGCGGAGCTGGCCACCGCCCGCCAGTACGGCCTGCCGGTGACCTGGCTGATTGTCCACGGCGGTGACAGCGACGGTGACGGCGACCGTGAGGGTGACGGTGACGGCGGCGGTTATGGAACCCTGGGCGCGTACACGACCGACGCGCCCGCCCGCCCCGACTTCGTCGCCCTCGCCGAGTCCTTCGGCGTCCCGGCCGTCCGTACGGCCCCGGAGACGCTCCGTGAGGATCTCGCCAAGGCGCTGGCGACTCCGGGCCCGTCGGTCGTCGTCCTCCCGGCGTCGCTCAAGATGTTCGCTCCGACACATCTCACCGGCCGGTGACCAGTCGCTGACCAGGCGCTGACCCGTCCCTGAACGCCGTCCGACGGGCGCCGGGCCTTTACAGAACGCGTACTGTGTCCGGCGCCATACAACCTTCCGACCGCCCCATGCATCATGTGTTCGAGTGCGGCGCTGACGGCGCACGCGTACTCGGTACGTACTCGCGTACGCACTCGCATATGTAGTCGCACTTACGCGCAGCAGGGGCGGGACTCTTCATGACTCACCAGCGAATACCCCGGCGTGCCCGGGGCGTACTCTCCGTCGCCCTCGCCGGGGGTGTACTCATACCGGTCGTGGCCGCCGCCGCGCCGGCCTCCGCCGCCACCCCGGCCGTGGTCTGCACCTCGGACAAGGCCGGCCTCGCCGCCAAGATGGTCAAGGACATCACCGCGGCGCTCGCCGGCAGGAAGGCCACCACGGCCCTCTCCGTCCATGACCGCACCACCAACACCCGCTGCACCCTGCGGGCCACACAGAAGTACGACTCGGCCAGTGTGGTCAAGGTCACGGTCCTGGCCACGCTGCTCTGGGACGCGCAGAAGACCGGCCGCAAGCTCACCACGCGGGAGACCGGTCTCGCCACGGCCATGATCACCAAGTCGGACAACGCGTCGACCAGCACGCTCTGGAAGCAGCTCGGTCTGACCAAGATCAAGGGCTTCCTCAAGGCCGCGAAGATGACGCAGACCACTCCAGGCGCGGACGGTTACTGGGGACTCACCCAGATCACCGCCGCCGACCAGCGGCAGCTGCTCTCCCTGGTGACCGCCAAGAACACCGTGCTCAGCGACGCCTCCCGCGCGTACATCCTCGGCCGGATGAGCAAGGTCGTCGCCTCCCAGCGCTGGGGCGTCCCCGCCGGGGCCCCCACCACCGCCACGGTCCAGCTCAAGAACGGCTGGCTCCAGCGGTCCACGCACGGCTGGCGCGTGCACAGCATCGGCGCCTTCACCGGCAAGGGCCACGACTACACGATCAGCGTGCTCACCCACGACAACAAGACGATGAACGACGGCATCAACACCATCCAGGCCGTCGCCAAGGTCGTCCACAAGAACCTCAACCCCACCGCCGCCAAGTCCACCGCCACGGTCCAGGTCGCCCCGTCGGCCGCGTACGACACGATGCCCGCCACCCCGGAGACCCGTTCGACGCAGTAGGCCCGTTCGAGGCAGTAGGCCCGTTCCGCGCCGTAGGACCGTTCGCGGTCGCGGGTCTGTTCGAGACCTAGGTCCTCAGGACCGTCTTTTGTTGCGGAGGGATGAAATCCGCTGCCGCCCGCGTTGGTGCCATCCGGCAGAGCAGGGCGATCGGACCCATGGTCCGGCGAGCGGGAGGCAGCAGTGGCGGCGGCGGAGCAGGGCTGGGCACGGCGGCTGTCCGGGTACGCGTGGCGGTACCGGCGGGATGTGCTGCTCGCTCTCGGGTCGTCGCTCGTCGGCATGGCGGTGATGGCGCTCGTACCGCTGATCACCAAGGTCGTCATCGACGATGTCATCGGCGCCGGATCGCGCTCCCTCGCGGTCTGGACCGGCCTGCTGGTCCTCGCCGCCCTCGTCGTCTACGTCGCCACGTTCATCCGCCGCTACTACGGCGGGCGGCTCGCCCTCGACGTACAGCACGACCTCCGTACCGAGATGTACGAGACGATCGGCCGCCTCGACGGCCGGCGCCAGGACACCCTGTCCACCGGGCAGGTCATCGGCCGCGCCACCAGCGACCTCCAGCTCATCCAGAGCCTGCTCTTCATGCTGCCGATGACCATCGGCAACGTCCTGCTGTTCGTGATCTCCCTGGGGATCATGGCGTGGCTGTCACCGCCCCTGACCCTGGTCGCGCTGGCCGTCGCCCCGGCCCTCTGGCTCATCGCCCGCCGCAGCCGCGCCAAGCTGCACCCCGCCACCTGGTACGCGCAGTCGCAGGCAGGGAACGTCGCCGGGGTCGTGGACGGCGCCGTCTCCGGGGTCCGGGTCGTCAAGGGCTTCGGGCAGGAGGAGCAGGAGACCGGCAAGCTGCGCGAGGCGGGACGCACCCTCTTCGCCGGACGGCTGCGCACCATCCGGCTCAACTCCCGCTACACCCCAGCCCTACAGGCCGTCCCCGCCCTCGGCCAGGTCGCGATGCTGGCGCTCGGCGGCTGGCTGGCCACCCGGGGGGAGATCACCCTCGGCACGTTCGTCGCCTTCTCCACCTATCTGGCCCAGCTCGTCGGCCCGGTCCGGATGCTCGCCATGGTCCTGACCGTCGGGCAGCAGGCGCGCGCCGGCGTGGAACGGGTGCTGGAGCTGATCGACACCGAACCCACCCTTCAGGACGGTACGAAGGAGCTTCCTGCGGACGCCGAGGCGTCGGTCGAGTTCGACGACGTGTCGTTCGCCTACGAGGACGGCCGGCCCGTGCTCGACGGCTTCTCGCTGGAGATGCGCGCGGGCGAGACCGTCGCCGTCGTCGGTGCCTCGGGCAGCGGCAAGTCCACGCTCTCACTGCTGCTGCCCCGCTTCTACGACGTCTCGCACGGCGCCGTCCTCGTCGGCGGCCACGACGTACGCGAGCTGACGACGCACTCGCTGCGCGCCGCCATCGGGCTCGTACCGGAGGACAGCTTCCTCTTCTCCGACACCGTCCGCGCCAACCTCGCCTACGGGAAACCGGACGCCACCGACGAGGAGATCCACCGCGCCACCCGTGCCGCCCGGGCCCACGAGTTCATCACCGAGCTGCCCGACGGCTACGACACGGCGGTCGGCGAGCACGGCATGACGCTCTCCGGCGGCCAGCGCCAGCGCGTCGCCCTGGCGCGGGCGATCCTCACCGACCCCCGGCTGCTCGTGCTCGACGACGCGACCTCCGCCGTGGACGCGCGCGTGGAGCACGAGATCCACGAGGCGCTGCGCGACGTGATGGCCGGGCGTACGACCCTGCTCATCGCCCACCGTCGCTCGACCCTCGGCCTGGCCGACCGGATCGCCGTCCTGGACGCGGGCCGGCTCGCCGACATCGGCACGCACGACGAGCTACAGGAACGTTCCGCTCTCTACCGGCGGCTGCTCACCGAGCCCGGCGAACTGGGCGGGGTCTCGCCCGGCCACGCCCCGG
Source organism: Streptomyces sp. NPDC093109 (assembly GCF_040701725.1). Lineage (NCBI taxonomy): Bacteria > Bacillati > Actinomycetota > Actinomycetes > Kitasatosporales > Streptomycetaceae > Streptomyces > Streptomyces sp. NPDC093109. The sequence goes on along the minus strand of NZ_JBFBEZ010000005.1, from coordinate 145,114 downwards.
TCGAGGCGTCCGCCGCCGACGGCGGCAGCCCGGAGGACGACCGGGCGATCCAGCGGGAGATCGACGCCGAGTTCGACGCCGAGCGCGGGGTCACCCCGGCCCTGTGGGTACGTGACGCGGGTGACGTGCGCGACGAGCGATGTCGCGGCGAACGATGTCCCGACGGCTCCGCCGCGCCTGCCGCGTCCATCGCGTCCGGCACGGCCCCAGGTACTGCCCCCGCTGACCCCGCTGCTTCCGGTGACGGCTCCGGTGCCTCCCCCGAACTTCTCGCCCTCGTAGCGGCGCTGCCCCCGGCCACCGACACGCCCGATGTCGACGAGGCCCGCGCGGTCGCCGCCGAGAAATCGTACGGACTGCGCGCGCTGCTGCGCGGGTTCTGGCTGCCGCTGCTGGTCAGCCTGGGGCTGGTCGCCGTCGACGCGGGCATGGGCCTGCTGCTGCCGGTCCTCATCCGGCACGGCATCGACCAGGGCGTGGAGCAGCTCGCGCTCGGCGCGGTGTGGGCGGCGTCGTCGCTCGGTCTGCTTGTCGTACTCGTCCAGTGGGCCGCGCAGATCGGCGAGACGCGGCGGACCGGCCGCACCGGCGAGCGGGTCCTCTACGCGCTGCGGCTGAAGATCTTCGCGCAGCTCCAGCGGCTCGGACTCGACTACTACGAGCGCGAGCTGACCGGTCGGATCATGACGCGGATGACGACCGACATCGACGCGCTCTCGACGTTCCTCCAGACCGGACTGGTCACCGCGTTCGTCTCCGTCGTGACCTTCAGCGGCATTCTGGTGGTGCTGCTCGTCATCGACGTCCAGCTCGCGATGGTGGTCTTCGCGACACTGCCCGTGCTGATCATCGGTACGGTCTTCTTCCGCCGCAAGAGCGTGCAGGCGTACGAGCTGGCGCGCGAGCGCGTCGGCGCCGTCAACGCCGACCTCCAGGAGTCCGTCTCCGGGCTCCGTATCGTCCAGGCGTTCCGGCGGGAGCGGTCCGGCGCCGAGCGGTTCGCCGCCCGCAGCGACCACTACCGCAAGGCCCGGGTGCGCGGGCAGTGGCTGATATCGGTCTACTTCCCGTTCGTGCAGCTGCTGTCCTCGGTGGCCGCCGCAGCCGTGCTGATCGTGGGCGCGGGGCGGGTGGAGGCCGGCACGCTGACGACGGGCGCGCTCGTCGCGTACCTGCTCTACATCGACCTGTTCTTCGCGCCCGTGCAGCAGCTCTCCCAGGTCTTCGACGGATACCAGCAGGCGACCGTCTCGCTGGGCCGCATCCAGGAGCTGCTGCGGGAGCCGACCTCGACGGGCGCCGCCGAGAAGCCGCTGGACGTCGGGTCGCTGCGCGGTGAGATCGCCTTCGAGAACGTGAGCTTCGCGTACGGAGCTGGTGCGGAGACGGGCGCGGAGGCGGGTGCGGGTACGGAGGCGGCGCCGACAGGGGAGGCGACGGGGGAGCCGACGGGGGAGCCGACGGGGGCCGGCGCGGATCCGTCGGCCGGTGAAGTGGCGCTGTCCGGGATCGATCTGCGGATCGCGGCCGGCCAGACCGTCGCCTTCGTCGGTGAGACCGGCGCGGGCAAGTCGACCCTCGTCAAACTGGTCGCGCGGTACTACGACCCGACCGGCGGCCGGGTCACGGCGGACGGCAAGGACCTGCGCGCGCTGGACCTCGCCTCGTACCGGCACCGGCTCGGTGTCGTGCCGCAGGAGCCGTACCTCTTCGCCGGTACGGTGCGGGACGCCATCGCGTACGGGCGTCCCGGGGCGAGTGACGCGCAGGTGGAGACGGCGGCCCGCGCGGTTGGCGCGCACGACATGATCGCCACGCTCGACGGCGGCTATCTGCACGAGGTCGCCGAGCGTGGCCGCAACCTGTCCGCGGGCCAGCGCCAGTTGATCGCCCTGGCCCGCGCCGAGCTGGTCGATCCGGACATCCTGCTGCTCGACGAGGCGACGGCCGCGCTGGACCTGGCGACCGAGGCACTGGTCAACCAGGCCACCGAGCGGCTCGCGGGCCGCCGTACCACCCTGGTCGTCGCCCACCGGCTGACCACGGCGGCGCGCGCGGACCGGGTGGTCGTGATGGACCACGGGCGGATCGTGGAGGACGGCTCCCACGAGGAACTGCTCGCGCTGGACGGCCGGTACGCCAGGCTCTGGCGCAGTTTCCTGGGCCTCGGGGAGGGCGAGGCGGAGGAAGAAGCGGCTGTGGTGGGTCGGGCGCGACAGACCGAGGATTGATCGCAACCATCCCCGCTCCCTGCGCGTCGTACGCGTGTACGTAGAAAAGCCATAGGGGGCACCTTTGTTCGGTTTGCCAGGGGCGGGGGCACGGGCGTCGCGGTTCAGGCCGGGGGCGCGCGGGACCCGGACCCGTTGGACCCGCTGGACCGGGCTCGGGAGGTCGATGACCCACGGCCTCGCGGTGCTGACGGCGATGGGCGCCCTGGTGGTGGCCGACCCGGGCGCCGAGCCGGCCCGAGCGGCCTCCGTGTGCTCGGGCCGACCCGTGCGTACGGTGCCGTTCGCCACCGGTGAGCTGCGGGTGTACAAGGTCCGCGACTACGCCTGCGCGATCACCGTCGCCAAGAAGCCGGGCCAGAAGCGCCCCATGTCGGTCAGCCTCCAGCCGCGCGGCGGCAACGCCGTGGTGGACAGCGGCCGTTATACGCGCCACGCGGGTCCGGTCACGGTCCACGCGCTCAACCGGTGTGTGCGCGCCACCGGTTCCGTCGCCGGGAAGTCGGGCTCGACCGGCTGGATCCTCTGCTGAGGCACGCTGAGGCACGCTGAGGCACGCTGAGGCACGCGTCCCCGGCGCCGTAGCGCGCTCCCTGACGTGGTGTGGGTCTGGCGGGGCGGGTGGCCGCCCGCTAGGTTCACGACGTCTGTCATGAACACAGGGAGCGTGCATGCGCAAGGCGTTGAGATGGTTGTTGTCGCTCGTGCTGGTCATAGGCGCGGTGGCCACAGCGGGTGCGGCCACCGCCGCCGAGACCACCGACACCGACATCAAGGACCGAATCCTGGCGATCCCGGGGATGAGCCTGATCCAGGAGAAGCCGTACACCGGCTACCGCTACTTCGTTCTCAACTACACCCAGCCGGTGGACCACCGGCACCCGTCCAAGGGGACCTTCCAGCAGCGCATCACGCTGCTGCACAAGGACACCAGCCGCCCCACGGTCTTCTTCACCAGCGGCTACAACGTCTCCACGAACCCCGGCCGCAGTGAGCCGACCCGGATCGTCGACGGCAACCAGGTCTCGCTGGAGTACCGCTTCTTCACCCCGTCCCGGCCCCAGCCGGCCGACTGGTCGAAGCTGGACATCTGGCAGGCGGCCAGTGACCAGCACCGCGTCTTCACCGCGCTGAAGAAGATCTACGAGCGGAACTGGCTGGCCACCGGCGGCTCCAAGGGCGGCATGACCGCCACGTACTACGAGCGCTTCTACCCGCGCGACATGGACGGCGTCGTCGCGTACGTCGCGCCCAACGACGTGGTGAACAACGACGACTCGGCGTACGACCGCTTCTTCGAGCGCGTCGGCACCAAGGAGTGCCGCGACAAGCTCACCGCCGTGCAGCGCGAGGCGCTGATCCGCCGCGTACCGCTGCAGAAGAAGTACCGGGCGTGGGCCGAGGAGGAGGGCGCGACCTTCACCACCATCGGCACGCTCGACAAGGCGTACGAGGCCGTCGTGCTCGACTACGCGTGGGGCTTCTGGCAGTACGGGCTCCTCGACGACTGCGACAGCATCCCGCCGGCCACCGCGTCCGACGACGACATCTACAACAGCGTCGACGCGATCTCCGGCTTCTCCGCGCCGACCGACCAGAGCCTCGCCACGTACACGCCGTACTACTACCAGGCGGGCACCCAGCTGGGCTGGCCCACCATCAAGCAGCCGAAGCTGGCCAAGCTGAGCCGGTACGGCTACCAGCCGCCGCGCAGCTTCGTGCCGAGCGAGATCCCGATGAAGTTCGACCCGCGCGTGATGCCGGACGTCGACAAGTGGGTCCGCGACCACGCGAACCGGATGCTGTTCGTGTACGGGCAGAACGACCCGTGGGGCTCCAAGCCGTTCCACCTCGGCCGCGGCGCGCGCGACAGCTATGTGTATGTCGCGCCGGGCGCCAACCACGGTGCCAATGTGGCGGGTCTGGTCCCGGAGCAGCAGGCCAAGGCCACCGCCCGGATCCTGGAGTGGGCCGGCGTCGCGCCCGCCGCCGTACAGAAGGACGAGGCGAAGGCGAAGCCGCTGGCGGCGTACGACGCCAAGCTGGACCAGCAGAAGCTGGACCGCCGCCACACGCTGCGGCCGTAGTTCCCGCCGCCGGGCCCGCCGCCGCCGGACAGGCGACGGCGGCGGCGGTGCCCGGCGGGCTTCCGCGTCAGTACGTCAGCCCGTGCCCGATCGGATAGAGGACCCGGGCCGGATCGTCCGCGCGCTGCACCGGCACGGGCAGCCGCCCCCGCGGCCGGACCTGGCCCGCGATCACCCGCGCGGCGGCCCGCACCTCCACATCCGTCCAGGAGTAGGTGGCGAGCGACGCCCTGACCCCGGACAGCTGGGCGATGTCGTACGGATTGCGCAGCGCGACCGTCACGACCGGCACCCCGGTCTCGGCCAGCGCGCGGACCAACGTGCGCTGCGCGCTGCTCGCCGACACGTTGTACGTGGCCACGATCACCGCGCCCTTGCCCCGCGCGGCGGTCACGGCCGCGTCGATCAGCGCCTGGGCCGGCGCCGTACCGGTGACCTGGGTGGTGGTCGTGAAGCCCAGCTCCGTCAGGGCGCCCGCCAGGACGCTCACGGGCGGCCCGGTCGTCCCCGAGGGCGAGGCTACGTCCGCGCCGACGACCAGCAGATCCCGCTCCCGGTTCCGGTTCAGCGGCAGCAGCCCGCCCTCGTTGACGAGCAGGGTGGTGGTCGCGTCGGCGATGCGGTCCGCGGCGGCGAGATGCGCCCGGGAGCCGACCGTACGGCTCACCTCGGCGACCGGGACGTACGGATCACGGAAGAGCCCCAGCCGCTCCTTGAGCGTGAGCACCCGCAGCACGGACTCCTCGATCCGCCGCACACTCAGCTCACCGCCGCGGACGGCGGCCAGCACGGCGTCCCTGGCGAGGCGCAGATTCGGCGGGTTGAGCAGCTGGTCCACGCCCGCCTTGAGGGCGAGGACGGGCACCCGGTCGTCGCCGTACTTCTCCCGGACGCCCTTCATGTCGAGCGCGTCCGTGATCACCACACCGTCGTAGCCGAGCTGTTCGCGCAGGATGCCGGTGACGATGGGCCGTGAGAGCGTCGCCGGATCCTCGCTCGGGTCGAGCGAGGGGACGACGATGTGCGCCGTCATGATCGAGGCGGTCCCGGCGGCGATCGCGGCCCGGAACGGCGGCGCGTCCAGGGCGGTCCACTGCGCGCGGGTGTGGTGGATGGTGGGCAGCGCGTAGTGGCTGTCGTCCGTCGTGTCGCCGTGCCCGGGGAAGTGCTTGGCGGTGGTGGCGATCCCCGCGCTCCGGTACCCCTTGATCTGCTCCGCCACCAGCCCGGCGACGGCCGCCGGATCGGCGCCGAACGACCGTACGCCGATGACGGGGTTGGCCGGGTTGACGTTGACGTCCGCGTCCGGCGCGTAGTTCTGGTTGATGCCCATGGCGGCCAGCTCCGCGCCGGCGATCCGGGCGGCCTCGCGCGCGTCGGCGGGGGAGCGCGAGGCGCCGAGCGCCATCGCGCCCGGCAGCAGGGTGGCGGGCTTCCCCACGCGGGCGACGGCGCCGTGCTCCTGGTCGGTGGCGATCAGCATCGGCACGGCGCCGGGCCGGTCCCGTGCGGCCCGCTGGATGCCGTTGGAGAGCGCGGCGATCTGCCGCGGGTTACGGGTGTTGTGCGCCCAGCTGAAGTAAATGATGCCGCCGACGTGGTACTTGGCGATCAGCTCGGCAGCGGTACGCACCCCGATCTCGGCCAGGTTGGCGTCGATGTCGGCCCGGTCGGGGGCGGTGGCGGAGTGTCCGTACACCCGCATGACGAAGAGCTGGCCGACCTTCTCCTCCAGGGTCATCCGGGAGACGATCCGGCGGAGCCGGCCGGGGCGCGCGACGGCGGGCGCGGGGTAGGGCCGGGCGTGCGCGGGGAGAGCCGTGGCGGAGACCGCGGCCGCCGCTACGGCGGTCGCGCTGAGAAGAGTGCGTCTGGAGAGGGACCGGTCCTGCACGGGTGCTCCTTTCGGCCTTGCACTGCGAGGAAGCGGAAGGAAACTTCCAAATATTCACGGGTATCCGGAAAATAACTGTCACGGAAAATAACTGTCAGTCAAGAGACGCGGCGGCGCGGAGCCGGCAGGGCGACCACCGGCGGGGGAGCGGGAAGGGCCGCCACCGGCGCGGAAAGGGGGACGCACCGGTGGCGGACGTGTGGGCCGACGGCGCGGAGACCCGTCGGCGCACGTCAGTAGGACGAGAGCCACGAGCCCGGGGTTCCGCCGCGCGCCACGGAATTCGAACGCTCGCGGGACCGTACGGGAGCCCCGGCGCGAGTCCGTACGCGAGTCCGTACGCGAGTCCGTACGCGAGTCCGTACGCGAGTCCGTACGCGGGCGCGGACACGGACGCGGACGCGGGCCGGACGTGCGCTCGTACGGCGGTCGGGCCCGTCCGGGTGCCGTCAGCCGGCGGCGACCGTCGGCCAGCGTCTCCGCAGGGTCTCCACGGCCACCGTGACGGCCGGGCGCCTGGCCGCGCCCGTACGCCACAGCGCGTACAGCCGCCGCGTCGGCACCGGGTCGAGGGTGATCGCCCGTATCCCCTCCGGCAGCGGACCGCGGCCCAGGCGGGGCATCATGGCGATACCGAGGCCGGCCGCGACCAGGGCCAGCTGCGTATGGTTCTCCTCGGCCTGGTGCGCGAGATCCGGCTCGCAGCCCGCCGCGCGCAGGGTGCGGACCAGCCAGTCGTGGCAGACCGTTCCTGGTGGCTGGCAGATCCAGCGCTGGCCCGCCAGCTCCTCCCTGCGCAGCGAGGAGCGTGCCGCCAGCGGATGTCCGGCCGGGACCAGCAGATCGCACCTGTCGTCCCCGATGACCGCCTGCTCCACGCCCTCGGGCGCGGGCAGCGGTGCGATGTCCCAGTCGTGGGCGACCGCCAGGTCGATCGCGCCACGGGCGACCAGATCGATGGAGAGATGCGGATCGACCTCACGGAGCCGCACATCGAGAGCGGGGTGCAGCTCGGCCAGTTCGGCCAGCACACCGGGGAGCAGCCCCCGGGCCGACGAGGCGAACGCCCCGACCGTCAACTGTCCGGTCGGCTGCCCCCTGCGCTCCTCCAGCGTGGTCTCGGCACGCTCGACGATGGCGAGCAACTCCTCCGCCGTGGCGGCGAGATGGCGCGCCTCGTCGGTGAGCGCCACGCCACGGCCACGCCGTTCGAGCAGGGGCGTCCGGGTCTCCCGCTCCAGCTTGGTGATCTGCTGGGACACGGCCGAGGGGGTGTAGCCGAGGAAGGCCGCCGCCGCCGCGACGGAGCCGTGCACGGACACGGCGTGCAGCGCCCGCAGCCGGGCCAGGTCGAGCATGGGTCACCTCATTCGTAAGCAACGCTCAATTCAACCATGAAGAAATCCGAGCTAGTGCTACATGATCGGGCGCGGGAACCTGTCTCCATGCGTCCTGCACATATCGCTCTCGCCGTCCTTGTCACCGCGCTCTGGGGGGTGAACTTCGTCGTCATCGAGATCGGCCTCGGCCACTTCCCGCCCCTCCTCTTCTCCGCGCTGCGGTTCCTGGTCGCGGCGCTGCCCGCGGTCTTCTTCGTCGGGCGGCCGAAGGTGGCCTGGAAGTGGGTGATCGGGGTCGGGCTCGCGCTCGGCGTGGCGAAGTTCGGGCTGCTCTTCGTCGGGATGAACCAGGGGATGCCGGCCGGGCTGTCGTCGCTCGTCCTCCAGATCCAGGCGGTCTTCACCGCGCTGTTCGCCGCGGTCGCCCTCGGCGAGCGGCCCGGCCGGACACGGCTGCTGGGCATGGGCGTCGCACTCGCCGGTATCGCGGTCGCCGCCGTCGACGAGGGGACCTCCGGGCCGCTGGCCGCCTTCGCCCTGGTCATCGCCGCCGCCGTGTTCTGGGGCGTCTCCAATGTGCTCACCCGCAAGGCCTCCCCGCCGGACTCGCTGAACTTCATGGTGTGGGTCTCGACCGTCCCCGTACTCCCGCTGCTCGGTCTCTCGCTCCTCTTCGAAGGGCCGTCCGCCGATCTGGCCGCCCTGCGCGCGCTGGACGGAACCGGCGCCGCGATCATCCTCTACGTCGCCTGGGGCACCACCGTCTTCGGCTTCGGCGTCTGGGGCTTCCTGCTGCGCCGCTATCCGGCCTCCTCCGTGGCGCCCTTCTCGCTGCTCGTACCGGTCTTCGGGATGTCCGCGGCGGCCCTGGTCCTGGGCGAGTCCCTCAGCCCGCTGCGCTGGTGCGCGGCCGTCCTGCTGGTCGGGGGAGTGGCCCTCGCCTCGCTCGCACGGAGCGCTCCGGCGGCCGGCCCCGCCACGGTGCTCACGGGCCCGCCTCCCTCGGTGGCCGCGTCCCGCGGAACGCGTGGCGGTACGCGTGCGGACTCGTCCCGACAAGACGCTTGAACCGGTCCCGGAACGCGGTGGGGCTCCCGAAGCCGACGCGCTCGGCGATCCGCTCGACCGGGTGCGCCGTCGTCTCCAGCAGATACTGCGCCTTGCGGATCCGGGCCCGGTGCAGCCACTGGAGCGGGGTGGTGCCGGTCTGCTCGCGGAAGCGCCGGTTCAGCGTGCGGGTGCTCATCCCGGCCCGGTCCGCGATGGTGCCGAGTGTCAGCTCGTGCTCCGCGTTCTCCTCCAGCCAGTTCAGCAGCGGCTCCATGGCCGAACCGCGCGGCACGGGAGGCCGCTGGTGGACGATGAACTGGGCCTTGCCGCCTTCCCGTTCCAGCGGCATCACCGTCAACCGGGCCGTGTCGGCGGCCACGGCGGAGCCATGGTCGCGCCGGATGATGTACATACAGAGATCGAGCCCCGCCGCGGCGCCCGCGGACGTCAGGAACTGTCCGCTGTCCACGTACAGCACCTCGGGATCCACCTCGATCGCCGGATACAGCCGGGCCAGCAGCGGGGCGGCGAGCCAGTGCGTGGTGGCCCGCCGGCCGTCCAGCAGCTCCGTCGCCGCGAGAACGAACGCGCCGACACAGACCGAGACGATCCTGGTGCCCCGCGCCGCCGCCTCGCGCAGCGCGTCGAGCACCTCCGGCGGTACGGGCGCGGCCGGTTCCGCCACGCCCGGCAGCACGATCGTGTCCGCCTCGGCGAGCACGTCGAGCCCCCAGGGCGCCCGCAGCGCGAACGCCCCGGCCGACACCTCCTCGGCCGGCGAGCACACCCGCACCCGGTAGGGCGCCGTCCCGTCGGGCAGCCGGACCCGGCTGAAGGTCTCGATGGGGGTGGCGGCATCGAAGGGGATGACGCCGTCGAGGGCGAGTACGGCCACGGTGTGCATGGCGCCAAGGTAGAAGGGCGGCGGGACGCCCCTGTGAGGGGGTGCCGAGAGCCTCGCGAGCGGCGTCACGGGCAGCGCCGGCGGTACTGGCGGTTCCGACGGTGCCGGCGGTTTCTCCAGTCCCGGCGGTGCTGGCGAGAATCCGTTGCTATATGGCACTGCTGCCACTACCCCGGGCGCCGGACGCTCACTACCGTCGGCCACGGCGCCCTCCCCGGGCGTGCCGCCGTACCGCGAAGGACTGATGCTCCGTGCCCGCCGTTCCGACCGTGCCGCCCGAAGGCTTCGACTCGCCTGTTCCGACGGGACGTTCACTGTCATGACGAAGTTCCTCCTCTCGGTCCATGTCCTCGCGGCCATCATCGCCATCGGTCCGGTCACCGTGGCGGCCAGCATGTTCACCGCGGCGGTCCGCGCCAACGCCTGGGCGAGCGTCGCCGTACTCCACCGCATCTGCCGCGTCTACGCGGTCGTCGGGGTCACCGTCCCCGTCTTCGGCCTCGCCACGGCGAACACCATGGGGGTGCTGGGCGACACCTGGCTGATCGTCTCCATCGCGCTGACCGCCGCGGCCGCCGCCGTACTCGCGGCCCTGGTACTGCCGCGCCAGGAAGCCCTCCTGGCGACCGCCGGAGCGACCGCCGGAGCGACCGCCGGAGCGACCGCCGGAGCGACCGCCGGAGCGACCGCCGGCAGCGAGCCCGGCGAGCCCACGGCATCCGCCGTGTCCGAGGTGTCCGAGGTGTCCGAGGCGGCGCCCCGGGCCGCCGTCGCCCGACTCGCCATGTACACCGGCGTCTTCAACCTGCTCTGGGCCACGGTCACCGTCCTGATGATCGTGAGACCGGGCTCCACCACCGGCGCCTGAGCTTGGCGCCTGAGCCCGGCGGCCCCGCTCAGCCGTGCCCGCCCGCCAGCGCCTCCAGATGCACCCGTCCCGCCGCCAGCAGTTTCGGCAACTCCTCCGCCTGCGGATACCAGCGCTTCTCGTACTCCCAGCAGACCCAACTGTCCTCGTCAAGCAGCGCGAGGCACTCGCCCAGCGGGAGCACCCCGGCGCCGAGCGCCAGCGGAGTGGTGTCCCGCGCCGAGGCGATGTCCTTCACCTGGACATAGCCGAGGTGCGGGGCCAGCACCGAGTGCGTGGTGACCGGATCCTCACCGCCCAGCCAGGTGTGCATCACATCCCAGAGCACCCCGACCCGCTGGTGTCCCACCGGCCCCACCACCCGGGCCGCGTCCCTGCCCGTACGGTGCGAGTCGTGCGTCTCCAGCAGGATCCGCACATCGAGGTCCGACGCCACCTCGGCCGCCGACGCCAGCCGTCGCGCGGCCGTCGCGTCGGCCTCCGCGGACGGACGGCCGTCACCCCCAGGAAAGACCCGCACGAACGGCGCGCCCAGATCCCGCGCGAGCCACAGCAGCTCCTCCAGCTCCTGCCGCACCCGATCCTCGTCGGTCTCCGCGCTCGCCACCCGGGCGTACCCGGCTATCCCCAGGATCTCCACGCCGGCGCGCTTGAACTCGTCGGCCACGGCGGCCCGGTCCCGCCGCCCGATCCCCCGGTGCACGGGCTCCTCCGGGTGGGCCCGCAGCTCCACTCCCCGGTATCCGTTCGACGCGGCGAGCGCGACGACCTCGGGGATGGGCAGACCCGGTACTCCGAGGGTGGAGAAGGCGAACTTCATGGTGCTGTTCCTTCCTGGCGTACGGCCGGCTCCCGAAGAGGGAGCCGCCAGTCCTGGCCTATCAGCTCCGCGCCGTACGAGTGGTGGGGTTTCTCCGAGACGAGCGTGAATCCGGCACGCTCGTAGAGAACACGGGCACCGGCCAGGACGTCATTGGTCCACAGCGTCAGCGCCTCGTATCCCGCCTGCCGGGCGAAATCCACCACTGTGCCGACCAGCCGCGCCCCGAGCCCGTGCCCCCTGGCCTCTGGCTCGACCAGCAGCAGCCGCAGCCGCGCGGTCCCGGGCTCGTCGTCCCGTACGCACATCACCGAGCCCACCGGCAGGCCGTCCAGCTCGGCGATCCAGACCCGCTCCCGCCGCGGGTCGTGGCGCTGCGCGAAGTCCGCGACGATCCGGGCGACCATCCCCTCGAACTCGGTGTTCCAGCCGTACTCCGCCGCGTACACCGCGCCGTGGCGCTGCACGATCCAGCCCAGCTCACCCGGCACGGAATTCCGCAGCAGCGGTTCGCCGCGCACCGGTCCGTCCTCGCGCGCTCCGGCAGAGCGGTCCAGCAGGTCCCGCACCGTCCGCATCGCCCGTGCCAGCTCCGGCCGGCGCGCCGGCTCGACCCGGTCGAGCAGCGAGCCCACGGCCTCCCTCGACCGCTCGTCGAGGAGCGCCGCGGCCTCGCGGCCCTGGCGCGTCAGGGTGATCCGCTGGCGCCGCGCGTCCTGCTCGGACGGTGCGCGGCCGACCAGGCCGTCCCGCTCGAACTTGGTCAGCAGCCGGCTCAGATATCCGGCGTCGAGCGACAGCTCGGCCCGCAGATCCGCGGCGTCCGTACGCGAGGCGTGCGCCAGCTCGTACAGCACCCGCGACTCGGTGAGGGTGAACGGCGTATAGAGGTGCTTGCCGTAGTCGAGCGCCCCGATGAGATTCGTGTAGAAGCGGTTGAACGCGCGGATTTCCTGGACAGCCATGATCGACTCCCGTGCCCCCGGATTTTTCCTTTGACTGAGTCAACGCTAGGCCGGACCTCCGCCACTCGGCAAGACCTGTCCACCGATTGGCGTCTACTCGCCAAATCCCACCCGCCGCGCTCCGCCGCTCCCTGCTTCCTCCACCGGCCCGCGCCTGCCACCGGCCCGCCCCCGCCTCACCCCGTGCGGGGCGGCGCCGTCGACGCCCGCGCCATCAACTCCGCCGGGATCGTGGCGATCCCGCCCGGCGGCGCGCTCTCCGCGCCCATCGCCAGCCGGCCCGCCCGGGCCCCGGCCTCGAACAGCGGCAGCCGTACGGTCGTCAGCGCCGGTGTCGCGTCCACCGAGAACGGCAGATCGTCGAAGCCGGCCACCGAGACGTCCGCCGGGATGCGCAGTCCCTGGTCCCGTACCGCCGCGCACGCCCCCAGCGCCACCGTGTCGTTCGCGGCGACCACCGCGGTCAGGTCGGGTGCGCGGCGCAGCAGCTCCAGCGTCGCCTCGTATCCGGAGCGGCGGCTGTAGGAGCCGTGCACCGTCAGCTCCTCCGATCCGCCGTCCAGTCCCGCGTCCCGCAGCGCCGCCCGGTGTCCTTCCAGCCGGTCCCGGGTCGTCGTTCGCTCCACCGGTCCCGCGACATAGCCGATCCGCCGGTGCCCCAGTGTGAGCAGATGGTCCGTCAGGCGCCGCCCGCCGCCCCGGTTGTCGAAGGCCAGCGCCGCCACGATCGCGTCGCTCCCCGGCAGCGGCGGCCGTCCGCACAGCACCACCCGGGTTCCCGCGTCCGCGAGTTTCGCCAGCTTCGCCGTCATCGCGGCGATGTGCGCGGGGTCTTCGAGGGCTCCGCCGGTGAGGATCACGGCCGCGGCCCGCTGCCGCTGGAGAAGGGTCAGATACGTCAGTTCGCGCTCGGGCGAACCGCCCGTGTTGCAGACGACGGCGAGCTTCTCGCCGCCCGCTCTCCCCGTCCCCTCCTGCCCGCCGATCTCGGTCTGCGCGGCCCCGGCCATGATCCCGAAGAACGGGTCGGCGATGTCGTTGACGAGGATGCCGACCAGGTCGGAGGTGGCGGCGGCGAGCGAGCTCGCGGGCCCGTTCAGTACGTAGTCCAGCTCGTCCACCGCCCGCAGGACGCGTTCCCGGGTGGCGGCGGCGACCGGATAGTTGCCGTTCAGCACGCGGGAGACGGTGGCCGGTGAGACCCGGGCGCGGGCCGCCACATCCGCCAGCGTGACTGTCATCGTTTTCCTCCGAGGGGTCCGAGGTGTACCGGTGGGATCTACGGGTGGCATCAGGGAGAGATCGGGCGCGGCACTTGTCCGGGCCGCTGTCGCAGGCTAGCTTCTTACTCAATAGAAAGCGCTTGCTGCGGCTGTATGGAGGGAACTTCGTGACACGAAGGACAGTGCGGATCGCCATGAACGGCGTCACGGGGCGAATGGGGTACCGGCAGCATCTGCTCCGCTCCGTCCTCGCGATCCGTGAGCAGGGCGGGGTGGATCTCGGCGGCGGCGAGGTGCTGTGGCCCGAGCCCGTCCTCATCGGCCGCCGCGACCACGCGCTCAGGGAGATCGCCGAGCGGCACGGTCTGACCGAGTGGTCCACCGACCTCGACGCCGTTCTCGACGACGACACGATCGACATCTACTTCGACGCGCAGGTCACCTCGGCCCGTGTCGATGCCATCAAGAAGGCGATCGACGCAGGAAAGCACATCTATACGGAGAAGCCGACCGCGACCGACCTCGAAGGCGCCCTCGAACTGGCCCGGCTGGCCCGGACGGCCGGGATCAAGCACGGCGTCGTGCAGGACAAGATCTTCCTGCCCGGCCTGCTGAAGCTGAAGCGCCTCATCGACGGCGGATTCTTCGGCGACATCCTCTCCGTAAGGGGAGAGTTCGGCTACTGGGTCTTCGAGGGTGACTGGCAGGACGCGCAGCGCCCCTCCTGGAACTACCGCGCGGAGGACGGCGGCGGCATCGTCGTCGACATGTTCCCGCACTGGGAGTACGTCCTGCACGAGCTGTTCGGGCGCGTCCTGAGCGTCCAGGCACACGTCACCACCCACATCCCGCAGCGCTGGGACGAGCAGGGCAAGCCGTACGCCGCCACGGCCGACGACGCCGCGTACGGGATCTTCGAACTGGAGGGCGGCGCCGTCGCCCAGATCAACTCCTCCTGGGCGGTCCGCGTCAACCGCGACGAACTCGTCGAGTTCCAGGTCGACGGTACGCACGGATCCGCCGTCGCCGGGCTGCGCAACTGCCGTGTCCAGCACCGCAGCGCCACGCCCAAGCCGGTCTGGAACCCCGACCTGCCCGTCACCGAGTCCTTCCGCGACCAGTGGCAGGAGGTGCCGGACAACGCCGAGTTCGACAACGGCTTCAAGGCGCAGTGGGAGCTGTTCCTGCGCCATGTCGTGCTCGACGAGCCCTATCAGTGGGACCTCCTCGCCGGCGCGCGCGGTGTCCAGCTCGCCGAGCTGGGACTGCGCTCCTCGGCGGAGGGCCGCCGCTTCGACGTCCCGGAGCTGACGCTGTGACCACCCTCCGCCTCCCCGCCCCGGACGGCGGCACGCGCGCGTACACGCCTCGCGGCGAGCCGGCCCGGTTCGCCGCGGGCGCCTCGCCGCTCGCCTCCCGTACGGTCTTCTCCGCGGCGCACGTGGTCGCCGACCCGTACGCCGACATCAGCCCGGACGCGCCCGCCGCCGTCGACTGGGACGCCACCCTCGCCTTCCGCCGGCACCTGTGGTCGCACGGCCTCGGGGTCGCCGAGGCCATGGACACCGCGCAGCGCGGCATGGGGCTGGACTGGGCGGGCGCGGCCGAGCTGATCCGCCGCTCGGCGGCCGAGGCCAAGGCCGTCGGCGGCCGGATCGCGTGCGGCGTGGGCACCGACCAGCTGGCCCCCGGAACGCACTCCCTGGACCGGGTCCGCGCGGCGTACGAGGAGCAGCTCTCCCTCGTGGAGGAGAGCGGCTCGCAGGCCATCCTGATGGCCTCGCGGGCCCTCGCCGCCGCCGCGACCACCCCGGACGACTATCTCGACGTCTACGCCCACCTCCTGCGGCAGTCCGCGGAACCGGTCGTCCTGCACTGGCTCGGCCCCATGTTCGATCCGGCGCTGGACGGCTACTGGGGCAGCGCCGACCTCGACGCGGCGACCGAGACGTTCCTCCAGGTCATCACGGACCACCCCGACAAGGTCGACGGCATCAAGATCTCGCTGCTGGACGCGGACCGCGAGATCGAGCTGCGCCGCCGGCTGCCGAAGGGCGTGCGCTGCTACACCGGCGACGACTTCAACTACCCCGAGCTGATCGCCGGCGACGAGCAGGGCTTCAGCCACGCGCTGCTCGGCATCTTCGACCCGCTGGGGCCCCTGGCGGCGGAGGCCGTACGGGTCCTGGACACCGGCGACACGAAGGGCTTCCGCGATCTCCTCGACCCCACCGTCGAGCTGTCCCGGCATCTCTTCCAGACGCCCACGCGCTTCTACAAGACGGGCGTCGTCTTCCTCGCCTGGCTGGCCGGCCACCAGGACCACTTCACGATGGTCGGCGGCCTCCAGTCCGCCCGCTCCCTGCCGCATCTGGCCCGGGCGTACGAACTGGCCGACGGCCTCGGCCTGTTCCCCGACCCGGCACTGGCCGCGGCCCGGATGAGGTCCCTGCTCAGCGTGTACGGAGTGGACCGATGACCGAGCGCGCCACCCCCGGCCTGAGCCGGTTCAGCATCAACCAGATGACGGTCAAGCAGCTGTCGCTGCCCGAGCTGACCGAAGCCTGCGTACGCCTCGGCGTACCGGGCGTCGGGCTCTGGCGCGAACCCGTCCAGGCGTACGGCGTCGAGGCCGCGGCCAAGCTCGTCCGCGACGCGGGCCTCGCCGTCACCACGCTCTGCCGCGGCGGCTTCCTGACCGCGGTGGAGGCACGCGCGCGTGCCGAGGCGCTGGCCGACAACCGGGCCGCGATCGACGAGGCGGCGACGCTCGGCACGGACACCCTGGTGCTGGTCTCCGGGGGCCTCCCCGAGGGCGACAAGGACCTGATCGCCGCCCGCGAACGTATCGCCGACGCGCTGGCCGAACTGGCGCCGTACGCGGCCGAGCGGGGCGTCCGGCTCGCGATCGAGCCGCTGCACCCGATGTTCGCGTCCGACCGCTGTGTGGTCTCCACCCTCGACCAGGCCCTCGACCTGGCGGAACGCTTCCCCGCCGACCAGGTCGGGGTGGCCGTGGACACGTACCACATCTGGTGGGACGACCGCGCGCCCGCGGCCGTCGCCCGCGCGGCGGAGCGGATCTTCACCTTCCAGCTGGCCGACTGGATCACCCCGCTCCCGGCCGGCGTACTGAACGGCCGCGGCCAGATCGGTGACGGCTCCATCGACATGCGCGCCTGGCGCGAACGGGTGGACGCGGCCGGCTACACCGGCCCCATCGAGGTGGAGCTGTTCAACGACGGACTCTGGGCGCGCGACGGCGTGGAACTCCTCACCGAGGTCACGCGCCGATACGTCACGCACACCTGGTGACCGCGGAGAAAATAACTCTGCGGATCCGTACAACCCTCCCGGGGTGACGTGAGTCGTATATGTCAACAGGGCCTTCGGGGTATGGATCCGGGGGGATCGGAAGGCCCTGTTCGAGGGGGAGCGCGTGGGGCCCGGTCCGACGGACCGGGCCCCTGGTAGTGCGCGGAGTTGTCCACAGGCCGACCGGACTGTCGGAGCCGGACGGTAGCGTCGGGGCATGTCCAATCCACCGATGGCCGTTCTGGAAGCCGTCCTTGAGCGCATCACGTATGCCAACGAGGAGAACGGCTACACGGTCGCCCGCGTCGACACCGGCCGCGGGGGCGATCTCCTCACCGTGGTCGGTTCGCTGCTCGGCGCGCAGCCCGGCGAGTCCCTGCGGATGGAGGGGCGCTGGGTTTCGCACTCCCAGTACGGCAAGCAGTTCACGGTGGAGAACTACACCACGGTCCTGCCCGCCACGATCCAGGGCATCCGCCGCTATCTCGGCTCCGGCCTGATCAAGGGCATCGGCCCGGTGATGGCCGACCGGATCACCACCCACTTCGGCGTCGACACCCTCGACATCATCGAACAGGAGCCGAAGCGGCTCGTCGAGGTGCCCGGCCTCGGCCCCAAGCGGACGAAGATGATCGCCGCCGCCTGGGAGGAGCAGAAGGCCATCAAGGAGGTCATGGTCTTCCTCCAGGGAGTCGGTGTCTCCACCTCGATCGCCGTCCGCATCTACAAGAAGTACGGCGACGGCTCGATCTCGGTCGTGAAGAACGAGCCGTACCGGCTCGCGGCCGACGTCTGGGGCATCGGGTTCCTCACCGCGGACCGGATCGCCCAGGCCGTCGGCATCCCGCACGACAGCCCCGAACGGGTCAAGGCCGGAATCCAGTACGCGCTGTCGCAATCCACCGACCAGGGACACTGCTTCCTGCCCGAGGACCAGCTCATCCGGGACGCGGGCAAACTGCTCCAGGTGGACACCGGCCTGATCATCGAGTGCCTCGCCGAACTGGCGGCCGAGGACGAGGGAGTCGTCAAGGAGAAGGTGCCCGGTCCTGACGGCGGCGAGCCGGTCACCGCGGTCTATCTCGTGCCGTTCCACCGCGCCGAGCTGTCCCTCTCCGGCCAGGTGCTGCGCCTGCTGCGTACCGGCGAGGACCGGATGCCGGCCTTCCGGGACGTGGCCTGGGACAAGGCGCTGACATGGCTGGCCGGACGTACGGGCGCCGAGCTGGCCCCCGAGCAGCGGGACGCGGTCCGGCTCGCGCTCACCGAGAAGGTCGCCGTGCTGACCGGCGGCCCCGGCTGCGGGAAGTCCTTCACGGTCCGCTCGATCGTCGAGCTGGCACGGGCCAAGAAGGCCAAGGTCGTCCTCGCCGCTCCCACCGGCCGGGCGGCCAAGAGACTGGCCGAGCTGACCGGCGCCGAGGCCTCCACGGTGCACCGGCTGCTGGAGCTGCGCCCCGGCGGGGACGCGGCGTACGACAGGGACCGGCCGCTGGACGCCGATCTGGTGGTGGTCGACGAGGCGTCGATGCTGGATCTGCTGCTGGCCAACAAGCTGGTCAAGGCGGTGGCGCCGGGCGCGCATCTGCTGCTGGTCGGGGACGTGGACCAGCTTCCGTCGGTCGGGGCCGGGGAGGTGCTGCGTGATCTGCTCGCCGAGGGCGGCCCGGTGCCGCGGGTCAGACTCACCCGGATCTTCCGGCAGGCCCAGCAGTCGGGCGTGGTGACCAACGCGCACCGCATCAACTCCGGGGCGCCGCCCCTCACCGACGGGCTGGCGGACTTCTTCCTCTTCGTGGAGGACGAGACGGAGGACGCCGGCCGGGTCACGGTCGAGGTCGCGGCCCATCGGATTCCCGCCAAATTCGGTCTTGACCCGCGGCGTGACGTCCAGGTGCTGGCCCCCATGCACCGCGGCCCGGCCGGCGCCGGCGCGCTGAACGGACTGCTCCAGCAGGCCATCACGCCGGGCCGGCCCGATCTCCCGGAGAAGCGGATCGGCGGCCGGGTCTTCCGGGTCGGCGACAAGGTCACCCAGATCCGCAACAACTACGAGAAGGGGGAGAACGGGGTCTTCAACGGCACGGTGGGCGTCGTTACCGCGCTCAACCTGGACGACCAGCGGCTGACCGTCCTGACGGACGAGGACGAGGAGGTGCCGTACGACTTCGACGAGCTGGACGAGCTGGCGCACGCGTACGCCATGACGATCCACCGCTCCCAGGGCAGCGAGTACCCGGCCGTGGTCATCCCGGTCACCACCGGCGCCTGGATGATGCTCCAGCGGAATCTGCTCTACACGGCGGTGACCCGTGCCAAGAAGCTCGTCGTGCTGGTCGGATCCAGAAAAGCGATAGGGCAGGCGGTGCGCACGGTTTCCGCGGGCAGACGCTTCACTGCCCTCGATCATCGGCTCGGGGCACTTCCCGCACCGCGACTTCCCACAACCGGGGCGAACGGGGCAGGATAAGCAGGTTGGCGGCACTGAGTGCCGCCAAAAGGCCTAATGGCCGACCCCGAGTGCACTCTCCTGAGCCAAATGGGGGATGGTAGAGACAGTCAGGGCACCTCGAAGAAGAGGCACTACGTCGGTGAGGGATGACGTGAGCGAGAAACGCGACAACGCGGTAGTACTGCGGTACGGCGACGGCGAGTACACCTATCCGGTGATCGACAGCACCGTCGGCGATACGGGCTTCGACATCGGGAAGCTCCGTTCTCAGACGGGTCTGGTGACGCTGGACAGCGGCTACGGCAACACCGCCGCCTACAAGTCCGCGATCACCTATCTCGACGGCGAGCAGGGGATCCTGCGTTATCGCGGCTACCCGATCGAGCAGCTGGCGGAGTCGTCCAGCTTCGTCGAGGTGGCGTATACGCTGATCAACGGTGAGCTGCCGACCGTTGACGAGCTGGCCACGTTCAAGAACGAGATCACGCAGCACACCCTGCTGCACGAGGACGTCAAGCGGTTCTACGACGGCTTCCCGCGTGACGCGCACCCGATGGCGATGCTGTCCTCCGTGGTCAGCGCGCTCTCCACGTTCTACCAGGACAGCCACAACCCGTTCGACGAGAAGCAGCGCCACCTCTCCACGATCCGGCTGCTCGCCAAGCTGCCGACGATCGCGGCGTACGCGTACAAGAAGTCGATCGGCCACCCCTTCGTCTACCCGCGCAACGACCTCGGGTACGTCGAGAACTTCCTGCGGATGACCTTCTCGGTCCCGGCGCAGGAGTACGAGCCGGACCCGGTCGTGGTCGCCGCGCTCGACAAGCTGCTCATCCTGCACGCGGACCACGAGCAGAACTGCTCGACCTCCACCGTGCGGCTGGTCGGCTCCTCGCAGGCGAACATGTTCGCCTCGATCTCGGCCGGCATCAGTGCCCTCTGGGGCCCGCTGCACGGCGGCGCCAACCAGTCGGTGCTGGAGATGCTCGAGGGCATCCAGGCGTCGGGCGGCGATGTCGACACCTTCATCCGCAAGGTGAAGAACAAGGAAGACGGCGTGAAGCTCATGGGCTTCGGGCACCGCGTCTACAAGAACTTCGACCCCCGGGCGAAGATCATCAAGGCGGCGGCGCACGATGTCCTCTCGGCGCTCGGCAAGTCCGACGAGCTGCTCGACATCGCGCTGAAGCTGGAGGAGCACGCGCTGGCCGACGATTACTTCGTCGAGCGCAAGCTCTACCCGAACGTGGACTTCTACACCGGTCTGATCTACCGGGCCATGGGCTTCCCGACCGAGATGTTCACCGTGCTGTTCGCGCTCGGCCGGCTGCCCGGCTGGATCGCCCAGTGGCACGAGATGATCAAGGAGCCCGGCTCGCGCATCGGCCGTCCGCGCCAGATCTACACCGGCGAGGTCCTGCGTGACTTCGTGCCGGTCGAAGGCCGCTGACACCGGTCGCACCCGCACCTCGCGGCCGTACGGTTCGACCTCGCCGTTCACGGCGAAAAGCGCCCCGCCACCGATCCCCCCACGGGTCGGTGAGCGGGGCGCTTTCCATATCCCCGGAGCGGATTCCCCCCACGGGATCCGGGCCGGGCGTCTGCCGTAACCAGAACGGCTACTCGCGCGGTCGGACCGGGGTACGTACGGGAGGGCCGCTCAAAGCTCCCCGGTGCACGTGCCCCGGCCAATCGCTTGCCTGGGATGTCCCCCAAGACATCCCCTGCGATCCCATCGAACGTCCCCCAAGACGTTCTTCTGGCATCGTCCTCTTAGACACGCGAGATGGCCTAATGGTTACCCCGCAATCTATGTGATCTAGATCTCTTTGTGAAGGACTTGTGGTGCATGTGAAGGGTCACAGGTCCAGAGGAGTGGTAACCAGGCAAATGGAGGGAATGGCTTGATTGTGCCTGTGATCGAGGGGTCGGGTCAGGACTGCCCGGCCAGTTCGTATCCCGCCTCGTCGATGGCCGCCCGTACGGTGGCCTCGTCCAGCGGTGCCTGCGACACGACGGTCACCTCTCCGGTCGCGGCGGCGGCCTGCACGGAGATGACCCCCTCGATGCCCGAGATCTCGCCGGTGACGGCGCCCTCGCAGTGGCCACAGGTCATGCCGGTGACCCGGTAGACGGTGGTGACCTGACTCTTCGCCTCGGTGGTCATGGCGTACTCCTCTTCGGGGGTTCTGGCAGAGCGATGCGCTCGCCATCGACTGTACCCCTAGGGGGTATGAAAGCGAACCGCGGGAGCGTGCGGGTCGCCGGTGCCCCCGGGGTGCCTCAGAGGCACCCGACGAGCGGGTCGAGGTAGCGGCGGAGGACCGTTTTCAGCTCGGCGATGTACGCCTCCCGCTCGGCGGGCTCCGCGGCGAGGATCAGGTCGAGTCCGCCCTTGAAGACGGTGAAGACCATCCGGGCGGTCCGAGCGGTATCGGCGCGGGGGGCGTCGGGGAGGTAGCCGGCGAGGATCTCCTCGATCCGGGTGAGTGCGGCGGAGTGGAGCGCGTCGTGCTCCAGGGAGATATGGCCGGGGATGTCGGAGCCGTGCATCAGGACGCCGAAGGCGGGGTTCTCGAAGTTGAACTGGATCAGCGGATCGAGGACGGCGTCCAGCAGATCCTCCAGCGGCAGTTCGAGATGGGCCGGCGTGAGCGCCTCGCCGTACGTGGCGTGCCAGCGTTTGAGGAGCTGGTCACCGAGCTCGACGGCGATGGCCTCCTTGTTGGGGAAGAACTGGTAGAGCGTGCCGGGGGAGACGCCGGCCTCGCGGGCGATGGAGCTGGTGCTCGCGGCGGTGTAGCCGGTGGTGCAGAAGACGGTGGCCGCCGCTTCGAGGAGCTGTGCGATCCGGCGTTCACCGCGCGCCTGGCGGCGGCGCGGCCTGGCCGTCACGGTGTCGCCGCCGCTCTTCTCCTCCGGCATGTCCATCCCCGGCTTTCTGGTTCGGTTGACAAATGCGAGTGTGTGCTCGCATTCTTGGGTAATGCGAGAGAAGGCTCGTGTTTTCCATTCTATGATGTTGGCCGACCCGCGCAATGGGTCACGGTGAAGGGGACACCGCACGATGTCCGAAGTCAACACGCCATCGCAGCTGGGGGGCTGGACGCGGTTCGTGACCGCGCGTCCGAGGCTCTCTCTGCTGGTCACGCTGGTCATCACAGCCCTGGCCGTGTTCGCCGGAAGCGGTGTCGCGGACCATATGGGAAGCGGCGGCTGGGAGGATCCGGGCGCCGAGTCGACGTACGCCACCAAGGCGCTGGAGCGTGAGTTCCCGGCCTCCCAGCCCAATCTGCTCCTCCTCGTCGACAGCGGAAGCAGGAGCGTCGACGACCCCGCGGTGGCCGCAGAGGCCCAGCGCCTCACCGACCGCCTCGCGGCGGAGAAGGGCATCATCGGCGTCGGGTCCTACTGGCAGACGAAGGCGCCCGCGCTGCGCGCCGAGGACGGGCACGAAGCCCTGATCGCGGCGCGGATCGAGGGCGGCGACAAGGACGCGATGGCGGTCCTGAACCGGATAACGCCCGAGTACGGCGGCGCGCAGGGGTCGTTGAAGGTCGCGTTCGCCGGTCCCGTCGCCGTCGGGCACGAGATCCAGGAGACCATCAAGACGGATCTGCTGCGGGCCGAGATGATCGCCCTGCCGGTGACGCTGGTGCTGCTGGTGATGGTCTTCGGCAGCGCGATCGCCGCCCTGCTGCCCCTGGGCGTCGGCATCGTCGCCATCCTGGGCACCAACGCGGTGCTGCGCGGGCTGACCGAGTTCACCGACGTCTCGGTCTTCGCGCAGAACCTGACCACCGCCCTCGGGCTCGGACTCGCCATCGACTACGCGCTGTTCATCGTGCGGAGATTCCGCGAGGAGCTGGCCGCCGGAGCGGAGACCCGCGAGGCGCTGGGCGTCACCCTGCGCACCGCCGGGCGGACGGTGCTGTTCTCCGCGCTGACCGTGGCGGTGTCGCTGGCCGCGATGATGGTCTTCCCGCAGTACTTCCTGAAGTCCTTCGCCTACGCGGGGATAGCGGTGGTCCTGCTGGCGGCGGCAGCCGCGCTGATCCTGCTGCCGGCCGCGCTGATGCTGCTGGGGCACCGGGTCAACGCCCTGGACCTGCGGAAGCTGCTGCGCCGGCGGCGCGACGGGTCCGACGCGTCGGCCCCGCGCGAGGAGGGGGCGGGCTGGGCGCGCATGACGAAGCTGGTGATGCGCAGGGCCCCGTTCTTCGCCCTTGGCACCACCGCCGTGCTCGTGCTGCTCGGACTGCCCTTCCTGGGCGCCAAGTTCGGCACCGTCGACTACCGGCAGCTCCCCTCGGACGCGGAGTCCCGGGTCATTCAGGAGCATCTGCGCGACAGCTTCGCCGGCAACCCGGGCGGGGCCCTGCAGATCCTCACCGAAGGCGCCGCCACCCCCGCCGAGTACGCCGACTACCGAGGCAGGATCGCCGCCCTGCCGGACGTCCTGACGGCCGACGGACCCGTCACCTCGGGCACGCACGCCTACTTCACGGTGCTGCCCAAGGGTGAGGCGGTGGACCAGGACACCCAGCAGCTCGTCCGCGACATCCGGGCCGTGCCGGCCCCCTTCGACACCTCGGTGACGGGCAGCGCCGCTGTGCTGGTCGACTCCAAGGACGCCATAGCCGGGGCGCTGCCCTGGGCGCTCGCCGTCATCGTGGTGGCCACCCTGGTGCTGGTCTTCCTCCTCACCGGCAGTGTGCTGGTGCCGATCCAGGCGGTCGTGCTCAACGCACTCAGTCTCACGGCGATGTTCGGGGCGATGGTCTGGGTCTTCCAGGAGGGCCATCTCTCCGGACTGCTCGGCTTCACCTCCACCGGCGACATCGAGACGACCGTGCCGGTCGTGATGTTCTGCGTCGCCTTCGGGCTCTCCATGGACTACGGAGTCTTCCTGCTCTCCCGGATCAAGGAGGAGTACGACCGGGGCGGCGACCTGGACCGCGCGGTGGTCTTCGGCGTCAGCCGCACCGGAGGGCTGATCACCGCTGCCGCCGTCATCCTCGCGGTGGTCATGGTGGCGATAGGCACCTCGGGGGTGACCAACACCAAGATGCTGGGGCTCGGCCTCGCGCTCGCCGTGCTCATGGACGCGATGGTCGTACGCAGCCTGCTGGTCCCCGCGGTGATGCGGCTGACCGGGAAGGCGACCTGGTGGGCACCGGCTCCGCTGCGCCGCTTCCACGAGCGGTTCGGTCTGAGCGAGGGCGAATCGGCACCGGCCGCCGCGGATCGCGAGGATCCCCCGGTCCGTGACCGGGACCCCGCCGGGGTCTGACACCCCGGCCGGTACTCCTGGCCGGTACCCCCGGCCGGCCCCGGTGGCGGGGGCCGTACGGTACGGGCGCGATCCGTCCGTACCGTACGGCGCCGAAGGCGGGGCCGGCCGGTCACAGCACTGGCTACGCGCCGCAGCTCCGCAGGAACTGGCGGGTGCGGGTGGCGATGGGCAGCGGCTTGTCGGGCGGGCACGGGTACATGTCCTGCTCGACGATGGCGAAGAGATCCACGTCCAGCTTGGCCGCCGCGGCGAGGACCGGCTCCAGCGCGGGCACCCCGGTCGGCGGCTCGCACATCACCCCGCGGCCGACCGCGGGGCCGAACGGCACCTCGTTCGCCACGACATCGGCGAGGATCTCCGGATCCACCTGCTTGAGGTGGAGATAGCCGATCCGCTCGCCGTAGGTCTCGATCAGCTTGACGCTGTCGCCCCCGCAGTAGGCGTAGTGACCGGTGTCCAGGCAGAGCGAGACCAGATCGGGATCGGTCGCGTCGAGGAACCGGCTGACGTTCTCCTCGCTGTCGATATGCGTGTCGGCGTGCGGGTGGACGACGATGCTCAGCCCGTACCGGTCCCGCACCTCACGGCCGAGGCGCTCGGTCTGGGCCGTCAGGTCGCGCCACTGCTGCGGGGTGAGCGTGCTGTCCTCCAGCACCTCGCCGGTCTTGTCGTCCCGCCAGAACGACGGGATGACGACGAGATGTTCCGCGCCCATCTCCCGCGTGAGCGCGGCGATGTCCGCGACATGGGCCCAGGTCTTCTCCCAGACCGCGGGGCCGTGGTGCAGCCCGGTGAAGACGGTCCCGGCGGAGACCTTCAGCCCGCGCCGGGCGGTCTCGTCGCGCAGCCGCTCTGGATCGGACGGGAGATAGCCGTAGGGACCGAGTTCGATCCACTCGTAGCCGGCTTCGGCGACCTCGTCGAGGAAGCGCTGCCAGGGAACCTGCTGGGGGTCGTCGGGAAACCACACACCCCAGGAGTCGGGGGCGGACCCGACCCTGATGCGGTTCGACGTGGGAACGGAGGAGGTCATACCGGTCAGCTTTCAGGCCATTCGGAAAGAGTGTCAACCCATCGTCCGGATGTAAGGACAAAATGTTGACAGGCCCCGGGCGCGACCAGCAAGGTGGTGCCCGGCACCGGCACCGGAATCTCCCCACGATCGCCCCATGATCTGCCGCGCCCGGCCGCCGCCGCTGCCGAAGGGATGAGGTGATCCGCGTCGACGTGTCCGAGCTGGCCGGGATCCGCGCGCGCCACCCCGAAGCCGTCACCGAGGCCGCCGAGCGCCGCGTCCGGCGGCCCCTGCTCCGCCCCGCCGGCGGTTCCGGCGACGCCTTGGCCACCGGTCGGCTGATGATCGTCGCGGCGGACCATCCAGCGCGCGGCGCGCTCGCCGTCGGGGACCGCCCCCTGGCCATGGCCAACCGCCACGACCTGCTGGAACGGCTCTGCCTCGCCCTGTCACGCCCCGGCGTCGACGGCGTACTCGCCACCGCCGACATCCTCGACGACCTGCTGCTCCTCGGCGCTCTGGAGAACCGCGTCGTCATCGGCTCGATGAACCGCGGCGGCCTCGCGGGCGCCGCCTTCGAACTCGACGACCGCTTCACCGGACACCGTCCCGAAGACCTCGCCCGGCTCCGTTTCGACGCGGGCAAACTCCTCCTCCGTATCGACTACGACGACCCCGGCTCCCTCGACACCCTCCACTCCGCCGCGCGCGCCATCGACGCCATGGCGGAGCGCCGGCTGCCGGTCCTCGTCGAGCCGTTCCTCTGCCGCCGCGTCGCCGGCCGGCTCCGTACCGACCTCGGCGCGGACGCCGTGACGCGGTCGATCGCCATCGCCTCGGGGCTCGGCGGCACCTCCGCGTACACCTGGCTGAAGGTGCCCGTCACCGAGAACCCCGACGACATGGCGCGGGTGCTGGAGACCTCGACCCTGCCCGCGGTCCTGCTGGGCGGCGAGACCGGCGGCGACCAGGAGGGCGCGTACGAGAAGTGGCGCGGGGCGCTGCGCCTGCCGACCGTCCAGGGGCTGGTCGTGGGCCGGTCGCTGCTCTATCCGTCCGACGGCGATGTGGCAGGCGCCGTCGATACGGCCGTGGGGCTCCTCTGAGGTGGCCGGCGATGAGGTCGGAGGTGTGGTCGGAGGTGTGGCCGGCGATGTGGTCGGAGAGGTGGTCGGAGACCTTGGGGACCGGCGGTTGTACCGTGCGCACGTACCGTGAGATCCACTGAACCGCTGGGCGGCGAGAGCGCTTTCGGCGGGGTCACCGACCTCGCCCGGAAGCCCCCGCGACGCCCAAGCACAGATCGCCTCCGGCGCGGAGGCCGTTTCGCCCTGGCAGGAGCGGAACGCGAGCGAGTGCTCCCCGCTCGCACGGCCCCGCGCCGGAGGTTTCCCGTCCCCGCGGCACGTCCTCCGGGAGGCGCCGCGGCAGGTGTCTATGCGGAGACCGGAACGTCAGACACAGTTTCGGGCGACCCGCGCGTCCCGGCGTGGTGGGATGGCCCCGTTGTCTCCGTGGCCGGGAGCGCACACCGCCGTCTGTGAGGGAGAGAAGAGATGAAGACCGTCAACCACTGGATCGGTGGCAAGACCGTCGAGGGCGCCTCGGGCAACTGGGGACCGGTCACCGACCCCGCGACCGGCGCAGTCACCACCCAGGTCGCCCTCGCCTCCGCCGAAGAGGTGGACAGCGCGGTAGCCGCCGCGAAGGCCGCGTACGCCACGTGGGGAACCTCGTCGCTCGCGCAGCGGACGGCCGTTCTCTTCCGCTACCGCGCGCTGCTCGACGCGCGCCGTGACGACATCGCCGCGGCGATCACCGCCGAGCACGGCAAGGTGCACTCGGACGCGCTCGGCGAGGTGGCGCGCGGACTCGAAATCGTCGAGCTGGCCTGCGGGATCACCACCCAGCTCAAGGGGGAGCTGTCCACCCAGGTCTCCAGCCGGGTGGACGTGTCCTCGATCCGGCAGCCGCTGGGCGTCGTCGCGGGCATCACACCGTTCAACTTCCCGGCGATGGTGCCGATGTGGATGTTCCCGCTGGCCATCGCCTGTGGCAACACCTTCGTCCTCAAGCCCAGCGAGAAGGACCCCTCCCCGGCCAACCTGCTGGCGGAGCTGGCCGCCGAGGCCGGACTGCCCGACGGTGTGCTCAACGTCGTGCACGGCGACAAGGTCGCCGTGGACTCCCTCCTCGCGCATCCGGACGTGGCGGCGGTCTCCTTCGTCGGCTCCACCCCGATCGCCCGCTACATCCACACCACCGCCTCGGCCAACGGCAAGCGCGTACAGGCGCTCGGCGGCGCGAAGAACCACATGCTGGTCCTGCCGGACGCGGACCTCGACGCGGCGGCGGACGCGGCGGTCTCGGCCGCGTACGGTTCGGCGGGCGAGCGCTGCATGGCGATCTCGGCCGTCGTGGCCGTCGGCGCGATCGGCGACGAACTGGTCGCGAAGATCCGCGAGCGCGCCGAGAAGATCAAGATCGGCCCCGGCGACGACCCGGCCTCCGAGATGGGCCCGCTCATCACCCGGGCGCACCGCGACAAGGTCGCCGGATACGTCACGGGCGCGGCGGCCCAGGGCGCCGAAGTCGTCCTGGACGGTACGGGATACACGGTGGAGGGGCACGAGGACGGCCACTGGATCGGGCTGTCCCTGCTCGACCGGGTCTCCACCGACTCCGACGCGTACCGCGACGAGATCTTCGGCCCGGTGCTCTGCGTCCTGCGCGCGGAGACCTACGACGAGGGCGTCGCGCTCATCAACGCCTCGCCGTTCGGCAACGGCACGGCCATCTTCACCCGCGACGGCGGCGCGGCCCGCCGCTTCCAGCTGGAGATCGAGGCCGGCATGGTCGGGGTGAACGTACCGATTCCCGTCCCGGTCGGCTACCACTCCTTCGGCGGCTGGAAGGACTCGCTCTTCGGGGACCACCACATCTACGGCAACGACGGCGTGCACTTCTACACGCGCGGCAAGGTCGTCACCACCCGCTGGCCCGACCCGGCCGACGCCCCGTCCGGCGTGGACCTGGGCTTCCCGCGCAACCACTGACGCGGAGCGCCCCGACACAGCGGAGCGTCCCGACAGCGTCCCGACAGCGGCTCGTACGGCGCCACATGCCGTACGGGCCGCTGTCGCGTACGCCCCCGTACGCCTCCGTACACCCGTGTGCACCCGCGTGCACCCGCGTACGCCTCGGCCCGAGGCCCGTTCTCCCGTAACCGCCGCCGTGACAGGCGCGTTGACCGTCCGCAGTCGTACGACTCGCGTGACTCGCGTGCCCCCGCGCTGGATCGGAAGCAGGAGAACACACATGTGTGGCATCACCGGCTGGGTCTCCTTCGACCGTGACCTGAGATCCGCGTCCACCACCGTGGACGCGATGACGGAGACGATGTCCTGCCGCGGCCCGGACGACCGCGGCACCTGGATCAGCGGCCCCGCGGCGCTCGGCCACCGCCGGCTGGCCATCATCGACCTGCCCGGCGGGCGGCAGCCGATGACGCTGGACACTCCGGAGGGCACGCTCGCCCTCGTCTACTCCGGCGAGACGTACAACTTCACCGAGCTCCGCCGGGAACTCACCGACAGGGGACACCGGTTCACCACGAACTCCGACACGGAGGTCGTCCTACAGGCGTATCTCCGGTGGGGCGAGGCGGTCGCGGAGCGGCTGAACGGCATGTACGCCTTCGCCATCTGGGACGGCCGGCACCAGAAACTGGTGATGATCCGGGACCGGATGGGCATCAAGCCGTTCTCGTACTACCCGACGCCCGACGGGGTGCTGTTCGGCTCCGAGCCCAAGGCCATTCTCGCCAACCCGCTCGCCCGCGCCCGGGTCGGCCTCGACGGCCTGCGGGAACTGTTCGCCTTCGTCAAGACGCCCGGCCACGGCGTATGGGAGGGCATGTACGAGGTCGAGCCCGGCACCGTCGTCACCGTGGACCGCGCCGGATCGCGCCGGCGCGTCTACTGGTCGCTGGAGACCCGGCCGCACACCGATGACCTCGACACGACGGTGCGGCAGGTCCGTACGCTCCTCGACGACATCGTGCGGCGGCAGCTGGTGGCCGATGTGCCGGTCTGCACCCTCCTCTCCGGCGGACTCGACTCCTCCGCCATGACGGCGCTCGCGGCGCGGCAGCTCGCGGAGACCGGTGAGACCGTACGCAGCTTCTCCGTCGACTTCGCCGGCCGTACGGAGAACTTCGTCGCCGACGCGTTCCGCGCCACCCCCGACGAGCCCTTCGTGCACGACGTCGCACGCGCCTCGGGCACGGACCACCAGGACATCGTGCTCGACTCGACGGCCCTGGCGGACCCCGAGGTCCGCACCCGGATGATCAGGGCCCGCGATCTCCCCCTGGGGCTAGGGGACATGGACTCCTCCCTCTACCTGCTCTTCCGGGCGATCCGGCAGCGCTCCACGGTCGCGCTCTCCGGGGAGTCGGCGGACGAGGTCTTCGGCGGCTACCTCCAGTTCTTCGACGAGCGCGCGCGGAAGGCCGACATGTACCCCTGGCTCGTCGAGTTCGAGGAGCACTTCGGCGACGACGCGGGGGTGCTGCGGCCCGAGGTGAACCGGAGCATCGATCTGCCCGTCTTCATCCGCGACAGCTACGCCACCGCCGTCGCCGGCATCGAACGGCTGTCCGGCGAGAGCGACTTCGAGTACCGGATGCGGAAGATCTGCCACCTCCATCTGACCCGTTTCGTACGGATCCTGCTGGACCGGAAGGACCGGGCGAGCATGGCGGTGGGGCTGGAGGTGCGGGTGCCGTTCTGCGATCACCGGCTGGTCGAGTACGTCTACAACACCCCGTGGTCCTTCAAATCCTTCGACGGCAGGGAGAAGAGCCTGCTGCGGGAGGCGACGGCCGATGTCCTGCCGCGGTCGGTGTACGACCGGGTGAAGAGCCCGTACCCCTCCACCCAGGACCCCGGGTACGCGGTCGCCCTCCAGGAGCAGACCAGGGAACTGCTCGCCCGCCCCGACCATCCGGTCTTCGGCCTGGTGGACGCGGCCAAGGTCGCGCGCCTCGCGGAGCGCCGCACCCCGCAGAGCACGACGGCGTCGCGGCGTGGCATGGAACGGACCCTGGACCTCGCGCTCTGGATGGACCTCTACAACCCGGAGGTCTCCTTCGCCTGACGGCGGCGGCCATCGCCTGACTGCGGTGGCAATGGCCTGATGGCGGCGGCAATGGAGTGAAGCTGCCCGGGACTCGCCGTGCGGATCGAGGGTGCCCTCTCCGCCAGGTGGTTTATATGACAGGGGGTCGATACGAGAAAGGGATGACCCGATGTCAGGACACTTCGAGCTCTACCAGGACAAGGCCGGGAAGCACCGCTTCCGCCTCAAGGCGGGCAACGGCGAGATCATCGCCGTGGGCGAGGCGTACAACAGCAAGGCGTCCGCGGAGAAGGGCATCGCCTCGGTGAAGGCGAACGCGGCCGAGGCGCCCGTGAAGGACATGGAGACCGGGAAGAAGTAGCCCGCCGGGCGAGGTGGGGCGAGTGAGGTGCGCGGGGCGAGCGGGCCGCCGGGGTGCGGCAGCCGTCAGGCGCAGCCGCCGTCTCCCTCGCCCTTTCCTTCGCTCTTCCCTTCGCCCGCCGCCTCGTCGTCGAGTTCGGCGGTGTCCAGCGCGTGGGTGAGCCGGTCGAGCCTGGCCCGCAGGTCGTTGATCTCGTCGAGGCCGAACCCGGTGGCCGCCGCGATCCGCGGCGGCACGGTCAGCGCCCGCTCCCGCAGCGCCGTACCGCTCCCGGTGAGGTGGATGTGTACCGTCCGCTCGTCCCGGGTACCGCGCTCGCGCCGCAGCAGCCCGGCGCTCTCCAGCCGCTTCAGCAGCGGGGACAGGGTCCCGGAGTCGAGCCGCAGCTGCTCGCCCAGCTCTTTGACGGGGAGCGGGCCGCGCTCCCAGAGCACCAGCATCACCAGGTACTGCGGGTAGGTGAGCCCGAGGTCCTTCAGGAGGACGCGGTAGACGCCGCCGAAGGCGCGCGAGGCGGCGTGCAGAGAGAAACAGATCTGCCGGTCCAGGCGGAGGTAGTCCTCGGCGGCGGCGGTGGTGGTGGTTGGGGTCGGCGAGGAGGGTGGCGGGGTCGTCGGGGTCGGCGAGGAGGGTGGCGGGGTCGTCGGGGTCGGCGTCGCGGTCATGGGGTCCAGGGTAGCTCAGTGCGCGGCATTTGATTGCGCACAATTTAATTGTGTGCTCTACTTCTACTCGACGGCGGCGGACAGCCGCCGACCAGGACGAGAGGAATGGTTTCCATGGACGCGCTCTACACCGCTGTGGCCACTGCGAACGGCCGTGAGGGGCGGGCCGTCAGCTCCGACGGCCAGCTGGACCTGCCGCTCGCCATGCCGCCGGCGCTGGGCGGCGACGGCAAGGGCACCAACCCCGAGCAGCTCTTCGCCGCCGGGTACGCGGCGTGCTTCGCCAGCGCCCTGGGCCTGGTCGGCCGGCAGGCGAAGGTCGACACCAGCGACATCTCGGTGACCGCCGAGGTCGGCATCGGCAAGGACGGCACCAGCTTCGGCCTCGCCGTCACCCTGCGTGTCGAGCTTCCCGACAGTCTCTCCGGCGAGATCGGCGAGGGACTCGTGCGGCAGGCCCACGAGGTCTGCCCGTACTCGAAGGCCACCCGGGGCAACATCGAGGTCACCCTCATCACCGAGTAGCGGCGCTACGGGCCCCGGAACGGCGACGGCCCGCCCGGAGGGCCGGGCGGGCCGTCG
Organism: Streptomyces sp. NPDC093109; assembly: GCF_040701725.1. NCBI lineage: Bacteria > Bacillati > Actinomycetota > Actinomycetes > Kitasatosporales > Streptomycetaceae > Streptomyces > Streptomyces sp. NPDC093109. The sequence continues at coordinate 112,904 of NZ_JBFBEZ010000005.1, read as the reverse complement.
CCAGCGGAGCCTCGGGGCTGCCCGCATTGGCCGCTGTGGTCAAGGCTATTGGTCTTGTGGGTACCGGTGCCGGGCTCTCTCCTGTGCCCAAACCGGGCTCCCGTCATCCATAGGTGGACATCGGCGGTAACTTGTCATGTCCGCACGGGCGAGCTTCGCGTTGTGCCGCACCCGACCGGAGACCTGCCAGTCGACCCCGCCCGGTGAACGGTAACCACTCTGGAGAATCGGAGGACATACCGTTCGGCTCACCGGCCGATGCCCCGCCTCCGCGGTCGGTTGACAGGTTCCGCTTCGCTCGCCATCCCCGCAATATTCGGTGGCCGGCCGGAACACGGTTCAGCAGCCTTGCCCCATGCCAGAACCGCAACACCGAATCCGCGCGCTCCACACGGAATCCACGATCACCGTCTACCAGGCCTACGCGCCCGAAATCGGCCTGCCCGCAGCGCGCGACGGCCGCTTCCCCGGCGAGTGGAAGCGCGACCGCATGACATGGATCAAGCCGTCGTTCCTCTGGATGATGTACCGCAGCGGCTGGGGTACCAAGGAGGGTCAGACGACGGTCCTGGCGGTGGAGATCAGCCGCTCCGGCTTCGACTGGGCGCTGCGGAACGCCTGCCTCTCGCACTACGCGCCCTCGGTCCACGCCGACCGGGCCTCCTGGAAAAGGGAGTTGAAGCGGGCGCCGGCGCGGGTGCAGTGGGATCCGGAACGCGACCTCCACCTGAACCCGCTGCCCCTGCGGTCACTTCAGCTCGGGCTGGTGGGGGAGGCGGCGCGCCGGTACGCGGATGAGTGGACCGTGTCCGTACGGGACGTGACGCCGCTCGCGCACCGGGTGCGCGCTGCCGTACGGGACGGGGACCTGGCCGCGGCGGCGGCGCTGTTGCCGGTGGAGACGGGGTACCCGGCGGGTGACGATTTGGCGGGGCGGCTGGTGGTGTCGACGCCAAAGCCTGACGAGTGCCCGCGGTGACCAGGCGCCGACCGAGCCCAACTGGCCTACCGCATCACGCCGGACAGCCCGCGCACACTCCACGCAGTCTGACCGCGCGCACACTCGAACTGTCGAAACCTGTGTCACTTACTCAAGTGCGGCTCGCTCCGCTCCCCGCGCGCGGCCCGGCGGCGCGGGACTGCACTCCTGCCTCCGCCCGCTCCAGCCCGGTCGGGGGCAGGGCAGCGCTGTAGTATCCGGCGCCATTGGTCGTGGCTGACTGGTCGACAGAGGCTCAGGCGGCTCAGTTGGAAGTTGATGCCGGCCGCTGTCAGGGCGTCGCTCAGCTCTGTTGCTGCCTGGGTCGCGTCCCGCCAGCCGGTGAGGTAGTCGACGCCGCGTGTCCAGAGCAGGGCGTCGAGGTTCAGGTCCTCGCCGTCGAATGTGCCGTCCCCGATGCCGTCCATTCTCTCAAGTCCCTTTCCCCGCAAGCTGGCTGAACACTGACCTTGTCGGGGCACGCCGCAAGTGGACACGACGACGGCCCCGGTACCATCGGCACCGGGGTTCGTGATCGTTTGTGAGCGGTCCCCAGCCGGACCACCCCGCGCCTGCCAGGGTTTGAGGGGTGGTCCGGTGTTGTTTGAGGTCAGTAGCGTTGCCGGCCGCCGGGGCACTGGATGGACTTGCGGCAGTCGGGTGCGTCGTCGGGCGTGGGCTCGCTGTCGAGGGCGTAGCAGAGCGAGGCGTGAAGTTTTTCCGCCTCGGCCACGGTCAGGAGCAGCGGGGGAGTGGCTACGTGTTCGCCCTGATGGACGAGGCGTAGAGGAACGGCCAGGGCGCCGTTCTGGTCGCGGGTGATGGGGCGGTCCGCTGCCTGTTCGATCTGCCACTCAGGTTTCGTTTTGTGCGTCGGCCGCTTCATGAGGGTGTCTCCTCGGAGGGCGGCGCGTCGTCGTACAGGTCGGTGTCCGAGCCGGTGTCGTCGTCTTCGGGTTGAGGAAGACGGTCGCCCCTGCTCTCCGCCACCCGCAGCGTGTCGCGCAGCGCTTCGTACAGGCGGGCGCTCAGGTAGCGGAGTTCCCACGGCTTGACGTTGTCGTCCTTGAGCATGTCGGCCGCGTGGCCGAGGAGGACTTCACTGGCCTGGAGCTGTACCTCTTCCATCTGGTCGGCGAGTCGGGAGAGGTGGCTTCTCCCGTCGTCGTCGGTCACCAGGTAGGAGCGCTGTCCGGCCGGGCCGAGCCACGGCAGGAGACGGGGGTTCTTGCTCATCGGGCCACCGCCGTCCAGTGGGTGTCCGTGGCCGGACCGGGCCGCGTGCCGCGCTCGTGCGCGATGACGTACGGGCGGATGAGGCGTACGTCCTCACCGCGGATCGCGGGCCAGACGTACGGGTCGGGAACGCGCGGGCCGTCCGGCGTGGGTGGGGTCACGCAGTGTGCGAAGGAGTTGGTTTCGGCCGCTCGGTGGTTTCCGGGGGCGGGAAGTAGCAGTCTCAGCAGCGACTCGAAAATCCTGCCGATAAGGTTCCGCATGTCTACCTGCTTTCCTCAGGTGGGCCATGCCCCGGGATGCCGTCACGCATCGCCGGGGTGTCTTGTCTCGACAGTCAACGACCGTCTGTGGCCGTGCGGCAGCGTTCATAAGGGGGTTCACGTACACACGTGGGTCCGTGAATTTCCGGCATGGGGGTTCACCATGAACCCCCTTGGCCGACATTGCTGTGACAGGATGGATACGCGTAGTGACGTTTGGGGGTGTCGGCAGAACGTGAGCAGATCACCGAACCATCAGTTGGCCGCCGTCATGGCGGAGGCCGGGTCCTCGAACAAGGGACTGGCCAAGCGCGTCTGCGAGGTTGCGCGGCGCCACGGTGAGCAGGTGGGAACTACGCACATTGCCGTGCAGCGCTGGTTGAACGGGGGCGGGATCCAGCGTCAGACCGCCGCGTTCGTCGCCGAAGCACTGAGCGAGAAGTTACGGCGGAGGGTCACGCCGAAGGATCTTGGCTTCCCCGGTACGGCGCTGACGCCCGAACCCTTGGCGGGTATGAGCTACGCCGGTTCTCTGGCCGAAGCGCTCAGTACCCTTGAAAGTCTTACGCATCAGCGGCCCGAAGACAGCCCGGGGAACGAGCCTCCCGTGCCCGACAGCGATGTTCACTTCGCCGCCCTTGCTTGGCTGGTATCCCGTCCGGACGGTGTGCCCATTGACGCCCCGGCCACCCGCCGCGTCGGCATGCGCGATGTCGCGGCCATCCGGACCGCCGCCGGGTTCTTCATGCAGCTCGACTTCCAATTCGGCGGCGGACACGCGCACAAGGCGTTCCGCCACTACTTCCGCGAAGAGGTCCTGCCCCTCCTCGGCGCCGGCTACAGCGCCAAGGTGGGGGAAGCGCTGTTCGCGGCAGCGTCCGAGATGTCGCAGCTCCTCGCGTGGAGCGCGTACGACAGCGGAATCCACGCGCTCGCGGACCGCTATCTGATGTCGACGCTGCGACTGACGCAGGTCTCCGGCGACCGCATGATGGGTGCGCGCATCCTCACCAACATGAGCCACCAGGCGAACTATCTGGGCCGAGCACCCCGGGCCGTCACGCTCGCCCGCGCGTCGGTGGAGGGCGGGAAGGGCAGTTCGACCCCACGGGCCATGGCGCTCTTCTCCGCTCACGAGGCCCGCGCGCTGTCCACCGCGCAGGATCACAAGGGCGCCGCCCGTGCGATGAACGACGCCGAGAGGTACTTCGAGCGAGCCGACAGCGGTGGGGATCCTGAGTGGCTCGCTTATATGGACGAAGCCGAGCTGATCGGCGAGTTCTGCCACTGCTTCCGGGACCTGGGGCAAGGCGCGGAGGCCGTCCGGTTCGCCGAGCGCGCCGTCGCCCTCACCGACCCCAAGTACGCCCGTACGCTGGGCTTCTGCCGCATGGTGCTCGCGCAGAGCCACCTGCTCAACGGAGACCTTGACGCAGCCGTGACGACCGCCGGTCTCGCCGTCGAAGCCGGAGACGCCCTCCAGTCCGCCCGGTTCCAGCGGTACGTGGGCGACTTCCAGCGCGAGGTGTCCGTTCACGGGACGCTCCCGATGGTCCAGCAGTTCAACGGGCAGGTACGGGAGGCGATGGAGCGGCTGGACGACGGCGAGTAGCCGAAGCGCTCAGCTCAGCCCGGGTTCCAGTCGCGGGGCGCGTCGTCATTCCGCAGCGAGGAGATACGTCGGTCGTACTCCGCCGCTGTCTCGGGGCTCTGGGCGACGTTCTGCATGAGCCACGTCGTCATGTTGAACTCCTGCACCGCCCGAAGCGTCGGGAATCCGGACCAGGTACGGAGATCCCGCCCGTACGCACCGACGAAGTCGCCGTACTCCTCGGGGCTCTGCCACCCCAGGCTGTGGTGCTCGGTGGCCGTGACCATCAGATCCCACTCGGGGAAGTCGTAGCTGAACCTCTCCAGGTCGATCAGGATCACCCGGTCGTTCCTGTCCACCATCAGGTTCTGTACGTGGGCGTCCCCGTGCACGGGCCCTTTCTCGGAGTCGAACCGGAGATCCCCCACCCGGTCCCGCAGCTCACGCGCCCGCTTGCGCAGAAACGCCCGGTCGTCCTCCGCTATGTCCACCGCCGTGTTGATCCGGCGGTCCGTCCGGTCCAGGACCGGGTACGGGGGCAGCGTCAGCCCGGTCGGCAGGCTCAGCGCGTGCAGGTCGCGCAGCACCCCGCCCAGCTCCCCGTACGTCGGCTTCCGGTCGCTCTCCTTGATCAGGTGCCAGAACGTCACCGGGTGACCGTCGACGACCATCGGTTGTTCGAGGTCATCGATCACCCGCGTGACCGGGAAGCTCTCGCCCGCCAGCCAGCGCGACACCAGCACCTCACCCCGAGCTGACTCCAGGTATTCCGTGGAGCGGGCGATCCGTACCACCACCGGGTGCGCGGCGAGACGGAACAGCGCGTTTTCTCCCAGCCGGAGAAGTCGGGCGCCGTCACCGTCGAGTCCTGCGCGTCGGCATGCCAGAGCCATCACCTCTGCGGCGCGGGCCGCCGTGAAGCCCGTACCCGCACTTCCCGCCGCAGTAGATGGCATGCCCTTCCCCACTCCCTGGCCCGCAACAGACGTCAATGCGACCGTACCCACGGGAAGCGGTGGCAGACGAGCCGGGCATGGCACGAAAGAGAAAGGGACTTCAGCTCGGGCTGGTGGGGGAGGCGGCGCGGCGGTACGCGGATGAGTGGACCGTGTCCGTACGGGACGTGACACCGCTCGCGCACCGGGTGCGTGCTGCCGTACGGGACGGGGACCTGGCCGCGGCGGCTGCGCTGTTGCCGGTGGAGACGGGGTACCCGGCGGGTGGCGACTTGGTGGGGCGGCTGGTGGCTTCGCGTGCCAGAGCCTGATGCGAACGCGTGACCCCGATCGAGGCACCCACGCGACCGATAGGCGGCCGCCCAGCGTTTGGGTCCCTCCTCTTCCCTCTCAACCTCCCAGCAAAACAAGACTGTTGATACAGAATCACAACATTTGCGAGATCATTTACACAACTCCTACCTCTACTGTTTTCAACAACAGCAGGACAGCACGACAGCTCGCCACGGATGACAACGGGCAGAGCAGGTGGTTCGGCTGACACCTCTGAACGCAGCACAACCAACCCACCCAGTCTTCGGAGTTACGCATGCGCTCGCGCCCCACCTCCCGTCTCGCCCGCCTTGCCCTGGCGGTCACGGCGGTAACGGCCATCGCCGCCACCGCCACCGCTTGCGACTCGGACGACACCGCCGACGCGGCCGCCGGCAGTAGCCCCTCGGCGAGCGAGAGTTCCGCCTCTCCTGCGCCGAGCGACAGCGCCTCCTCCCCTTCGGACTCCGCCTCGGCCAGCCCGGACGCCGACAGCAGCGGTTCGAGCTCTGGCGGTTCCAGCTCTGGCGGTTCGAGCTCTGGCGGTTCGACGGGCGGCTCCACCAGCGGCGGCTCGGGCTCCAGTGGCTCCACCGGTTCCGGTTCCAGCGGTTCCGGTTCCAGCGGCTCGGGTTCCACCGGCTCGGGTTCCGGCTCCGGCAGCGACGACAGCGCCAAGGGCGGTTACGGGCAGGCGTGCGGAAACGGCGACCTGAACCTCACGGTCGGCACGGACAGCCAGGCCGGCGGCTACATGTTCGTCAAGGCCACGGCCAAGTCCGGCATCACCTGCAACTTGGGTGACATGCCGTCGCTCTTCTACGGCGCCGACGTGGACGGCAATGCCACCATCGACAAGAAGGACAAGTCCGAGAACATCAAGCTCACCGGTTCCGCCGTCGCCTACCTCGGCGTCATGCCCATCTCCGTCGACGACGGCGCGGCCAAGGAGTACAGCAACTTCTCCCTCATCACCTTCGAGACCGACACGCCCGTCACGTTCAAGGTCCCCAAGGGCTGGGGCGAGGTCAACAAGCCCATCGTCTCGTACTGGCACACCGACCAGCAGAAGGCCATCCCCAACCTCCGGAACTAATGATCCGGCCGGGCTCTGAAGGCTTGACCCGGCTGTTCACTGTCCGCCCTGGGGGAGGCGGACAGCTCCTGCTGGACTACTCGGACCGGCGGTCCGAGCGCGATGCTCAGCGCATCGCCAGCTCAAGGGTGTCGACCCAGTAGGTGACGGTGGACTTGTCGCTCAGGGCGATGCCGGCGCTGCCGGGGGCGGAGAGTGTGGCGGTGCCACCGATGGCCCTCTGCTGGGAGTCGCCGAACTGGACGGTGATGCTCTTCTCGCGGTGCATGTTGTTGGCATCACCCGTCTCCAGACGGATTGAGGAGTAGGCGGTGGCGCCAGGCTCCAGGAATATCCCGGCGTTGTAGGCGGTGCTGGTCGCTTCGAAAAGTGGCGCCTGGGCGTTCGGCCAGCCGACGAACGGGAAGCCGTGCAGGCTGCAGGCTGTGGACGTCTTGTTGGTGGCCTTCAGAATGGCGGCCGGCACGGTACCGCCGGTGGCTTCGAGCTTGACGCTGACAGAGCTGGTGTCGCACGAACGGGCCTCGGGTACGTCCTCGTCGTCGTCCGTGCTGCTCCCGCCGCCCGTGGATCCGGAGGAGCTGGAGCCGCCGGTGGATCCGGAGCCGCCCGTGGAGCTGGAGCCGCCGGAGGAGCCGGACGAGCCGGAGCCGCCCGTGGAGCCGGAGCTGGTGGAGCCGGTCGAACCCGCCTTGTCGGAGCCCGAATCGCCCGACTCGGACTCCTTCGACGCCTCGGGGGAGGCTGACGCATCGGTGGAGGCCGATGGGCTGGCCGATGTGCTGGCCGATGGGCCGGCGGCGGCCTGGCTGTCATCGCCATCACAGGCCGTCAGCGAGAGCGCGGCGACAGTGGCGAGGGTGGCAAACCCGATGGAACGGGCTGCGCGACGAGCGGACTTCACAGAATCTCCATGCGCTTCGGGTGCGGTGCGACCGCTGCTTCCGCCTGGTCCCACCGCTCCAACTGATCAATACGGAGACTGAGATGGGATCTGCCCGGGGCTGGTTCTGGAGAAAATGTAAAGGTCGTGTAACGGCGCGGCGGCGGGCGGGAGTTGGCCCTCCGGCGACCGCCGCGTTCGTACGGCGGATGTCTTCCCGCCACGGAACCGGGCGCAGTCTTTTGACGCGCCACAGGAGGTTCAGGCCGCGTACTCCGTGAGGTCGATGGCGTGTACGTGGAGGGGGAAGCCGTAGCGGGGGTGGGTGGTGGTGTGGTCCAGGTCCATGCCCAGCTTCCGCATCACGTTCTCGGACGCCTCGTTGCCGGGCCGGCTGATGCTGATGACGCGGTCCAGGCCGCGGTCCTGGAGGGCGAACTCCAGTGCCGCGTGGGCCGCCTCCGACGCGTAACCCTGGCCCCAGAACGGCTGACCCAGGCGCCAGCCGATCTCCACGGCCGGCAGTACCTCGGGCAGGTAGTTCGGTACGGAGAGACCCGTGAAGCCGATGAGTTCGCCCGAGGCGAGCAGTTCGACGGCGAAGAGCCCGAGGCCCTCCTCGTCCCACTCCTCCTCCCACACCTCGATGGCCTCGGCCGTGCCGTCGGTGTCGAGGACCGAGCCGTCGTCGATCCACCGCATGACCTCGGGGTCGGCGTTGATCTCGGCCATGGGGACGAGGTCGTCCTCGTGCCAGCGGCGCAGGAGCAGGCGGGGGGTCTGGATCTCGGTCATTCCCCCATCTTGTCAGGGTACGAAGGAGGGGACGGACCCCGGTTTGGGTCCGTCCCCTCCGTTGCGCTCCTACGCTGTTACGCGCCTGCCCTCAGCGCCCGTCCTCAGCCTCAGCCCTTCAGCCTCAGCGTCAGGATCTGGAACGGGCGCAGCGTCAGGCCGACCGACGCGTCCGAGCCGGGCGTGTACGCCGCCGCCGTCTCGTCCGGCAGCGGGCGTTCCAGCAGGTCCGTCGCCTCGGCCGACACCAGCGGGAAGCTGGTGGACAGCGTCGCCTCGGCGCGGGCGCCGTGGGACTCGTAGAGGCGGACTATCAGGTCGCCCGAGCGGTCGTCGGCCAGCTTGACCGCCTCGATCACCACCGCGTCGGAATCGACGGTCACCAGCGGTGCCACCTCCGCCGAACCGGGGACCGTGCGCTCGGGCAGGTTCAGGTGGTAGCCCTCGCGGACCGCGTCCGCGACCTCGGCGCCGATGACGAAGCCGTAGCTCAGCCGGTGGCGGCCCTGGTCCGTGTCGGGGTCCGGGAAGAGAGGGGCGCGCAGGAGGGAGAGGCGGGCCGTGGTGGTCGTGCCGCCGTCCTCGCGTATGTCCCGGGTGACGTCGTGGCCGTACGTCGAGTCGTTGACCAGCGCCGCACCCCAGCCGCGCTCGCCCACGTGCAGGAAGCGGTGCGCGCAGAACTCGAACTTGGCCGCGTCCCAGCTGGTGTTGGTGTGGGTGGGGCGTTCGACATGCCCGTAGGGGATCTCCGCCGTGGAGTGCGCGGCCCGTACGTCCAGCGGGAAGGCCGCCTTGAGGAGCTTCTCCTTCTCGTGCCAGTCGATGACGTTGTCGATGTCCAGCCGGCGCGCGCCCTCCCGCAGGGTCAGGGTCTGGGTGATCCGGGAGGAGTTGAAGGCGCGGGTCACGGTCACACCGGTCGCCGTCGCCGTTACCTCCTCCACCTCCGTCAGGTCACGGACCGTGTTGCGGTAGAAGGCGTCGATGTCCCAGGCGTCCCACTCGTTCGGGAAGTCCTGGTGCAGCTGGAGCAGGTTGGCCGTCGTGCCGGGGGCCAGCGCCTCGCGGTCCGCGGTCAGATCGTAGGCCGAGGTGATCAGGCCCCGGGCGTCGATCACGACCCGTACCAGGCCGTTGTCCAGGATCAGGTCCGTGCCCTCGGCCACGGGGGTCACCGGGGCCGCGGGCGCCGCCCCGCGGACCGTGCCGCCCAGCGCCGGTACGCCGCCCCGTGCGTGCGGCGCCGCGTTGAAGACGACCTGGCTGTCGCCCGTCGCGGGACCGGCCAGCGAGCGCTGCGCCTCCGCGATCAGCTCGCCCAGCTCGCGCGCCAGCCCGGCGTACGTCTCCTCCGCCTCGCGGTGCACCCACGCGATCGACGTGCCCGGCAGGATGTCGTGGAACTGGTGGAGCAGGACCGTCTTCCAGATGCGGTCCAGCTGCTCGTGGGGGTACTCGAAAGTGCCACGGACCGCCGCCGTCGCCGCCCACAGCTCCGCCTCGCGCAGCAGGTGCTCGCTGCGCCTGTTGCCCTGCTTCCCCGCCAGCTGGCTGGTCAGCGTGCCCCGGTGGAACTCCAGGTACAGCTCCCCGACCCACACCGGCGCGTTCGGATAGTCGGCCTCCGCCTGCTCGAAGAAGTCGGCCGGCTTCTCGATCGCGATCCGGGCCGAGCCCTCCAGGTCGGCCAGACGGTTGGCGCGGGCCACCATCTCGCGGGTCGGGCCGCCGCCGCCGTCCCCGTAACCGAACGGGATCATGGAGCGGTTCGTGGCGCCCTTGTCCTGGAAGTTCCGCACGCTGTGCGCGACTTCCGCGCCGGACAGATCGCTGTTGTACGTGTCGACGGGCGGGAAGTGGCTCAGGATCCGGGTGCCGTCGATGCCCTCCCAGCGGAAGGTGTGGTGCGGGAACTTGTTGGTGGTGTTCCAGGAGATCTTCTGCGTCAGGAACCACTTCACCCCGGCCAGCTTCATCAGCTGCGGCAGCGCCGCGTTGTAGCCGAAGGTGTCGGGCAGCCACATCTCCTCGGTCTCGACGCCGAACTCTTCGAGGTAGAAGCGCTTCCCGTGCACGAACTGGCGCGCCAGCGCCTCGCCGCCCGTGATGTTCGTGTCGGGCTCCACCCAGAGGCTGCCCGTCGGCAGGAACTGCCCGGTCTTCGCCTTCTCCTGGGCCCGCGCGTAGACCTCCGGGCGGTGCTCCTTCAGCCAGGCGAGCTGCTGCGCCTGGGACATCACGAACTTGAACTCCGGGTGGTCGTCCATCAGTTGCGTGACGTTGGAGACCGTACGGGCGACCTTGCGGACCGTCTCGCGCAGCGGCCACAGCCACGCCGTGTCGATGTGCGCGTGGCCGACGGCGGAGATACGGTGCGCGCTCGCGACGGCCGGCGCGGCCAGCGCGGGGGCGAGTGCCTCGCGCGCGGCGGCGGCGCTGCCGCTGATGTCCTGGAGGTCGATGGCGTCCAGCGCGCGCTCGACGGCCTTGGCGAGCTGCCAGCGGCGCGGGGTGTCGGTGGGCAGCTCGTGCATCAGCTGGCCGAGGACGTCGAGGTCCTGGACGAGCTCGAAGACCGTCGCGTCGAAGACCGCGAGGTCCATCCGGCGCAGCCGGTACAGCGGCTCGCCCGCCGGGGTCGAGCCGTGCTCGTCGCCCAGCCAGGCCGCCCGGCCGCCGACCGGGGTCGGGCCGAAGGAGAGCTGGCCGGGTCCTGTGTGCATGACCACCGGGTTGGCGGCGGCCTCGATGTAGCGGACGAACTCCTCGCCCGCCTCGGCGCTCGGGGTCACGGGCAGCCAGGAGTTACGGGGGTTGAGCGCCTTCACGGCGGTCCCGTCGGCCCGGTACACCAGGCCCTCGGTGGAGAAGCCGGGCTCCGTCGTGCCGAATCCCAGGTCGAGCACGGCCTCCACCGGCAGTCCGGCCCACTCGGCCGGGACCGTACCGGAGATCCGGAACCAGCTGGTCGACCACGCGGGTCCCCAGATGTCCCCGACCGCGACCGGGCGGTACGCGGCGGCCAGGCCCTCGGCGACCGGGACGGGCTCGCCGGGTACGTTCCAGATCTCGACCTGGAGCGGAATGGACCGGGCGTGGACGGCGGGCCGTATCCGCGTGTTCAGCACGCGGTCGAGCCGCTGCTCGATCACTTCGCGGTCGTTGTGCATGGGTGGTTCTCCGTAACAGGAAGTCAGGGTGGAACGGGTGCGGTACGGGTGGTGCGTACCGGGTGGGGGAGGCCGTGCCGTCAGCCCGTGAGGGCAGTGCCCGCGAGCGTCAGCCCTTGGACGTCAGCCCTTGAGCGCGCCGCCCAGTGCGAATCCGCCGCCGAGCTTGCGCGCCAGCAGCAGGTAGAGCACCACGACGGGGATCGAGTAGATGATCGAGAACGCCGACAGCTGTCCGTACTGCGTCTGGTCGTGCGCGCTGAGGAAGTTGAAGACGCTGACCGAGGCGGGCAGCTTCGACGGGTCGAGCAGCAGGATGAAGGGGACGAAGAAGTTGCCCCACATCCCGATGAAGGTGAAGATCGTCACCACGGTCACGCCCGGCCACATCAGCGGCAGGACGACGCGCCACAGCACCTGCATGGAGCCGGCGCCGTCGATGCGGGCGGCCTCCTCCAGCACGATCGGCACCCCGTCCATGAAGTTCTTCATCAGCCAGATGCCGAACGGGAGGGAGGACGCGGCCAGGAAGAGCGTCGTACCGGCCATCGAGTCGATCAGGTTGACCTGCACGAACATGCTGTAGACGGGGATCATGACCGCCGTGATCGGCAGGCCCGTCGAGAACAGGATCGTGTAGAGGAACGGCTTGCGCAGCCGCGAGCGGTAGCGCGAGAGCGGGTAGGCCGCCAGGATCGACAGCACCACGCACAGGAACGTCGCGCCGCCGCACAGGATCAGCCCGTTCAGCATCGGCCGGAACGTCGTGTCGACGTTGAGGATCTTGCCGAAGTTGTCGAGCGTGAACGGATCGGGCAGCGAGAGCTTGAAGCTGGCGTGCGCGTTGACGGAGGCCAGCAGCATCCACAGCAGCGGCACGATGTACAGCACCGAGACCAGCAGCAGTACGGCGTTGACGGCCAGCTTGCTCGACCGGATGCGGCCGGAGCGTGAACCGCGCGCGGCCGGTGCGCCCTTGGCGCTCTTCGCGCCCTTGGTGGCGGTCGGGGCGGTGGCGGGTGGGGTGGTGGTCGCTGCCATCAGTCCTCCTCCAGTTTCAGCAGCCGGATGTAGACGGTGGAGAACACGGCGCCCACCAGCAGCAGCACCAGCGCGATGGCCGTGCCGTAGCCGATCAGGCTGTTCTGGAAGGCCTGCTGGTACATGAAGATCGGCAGGGTCTGGCTCTTGTTGCCCGGGCCGCCCCGGGTCATGGTGTAGATCAGCCCGAAGACCGAGAGGGTCTGGAGCGTGACCAGCATCAGGTTGGTCATGATGGAGCGCCTGATGACCGGCAGGGTGACGCGCCACAGCCGCTGCCAGGGCCCGGCGCCGTCCATCTCGGCCGCCTCGATCAGCTCCTGCGGCACGTCGTTGAGCGCGGCCGAGTAGACCATCATCGAGAACGCCGTACCGCGCCAGATGTTGGCGAAACAGGCCGCCAGGATCGGCAGCGTGTAGAGCCAGTTCTGCTGCGGCAGATGCAGCGTGTCCAGAATCGCGTTGAGCGAGCCCTGCTGGAAGAAGAACGCGTACATCAGATAGCCGGCGACGACCTCGGGGAGCACCCAGGCCGCGATGACCACCGCGTTGGTGATCGCCTTGACCGGCTTGGACGCCTTCTCCATCAGGACGGCCAGCGCCAGCCCGAGGGTGTTCTGCCCGATGATGGCCGACCCGACGACGAAGACCAGCGTGAGCCAGACCGCGTTGAGGAAGTCGGGGTCGCCGAACGCCCGGGTGAAGTTGTCGAAGCCGACGAAGTCGGTGGTCGACGAGCCCGTCAACTGCATGTTCGTGAACGCGTAGTAGACGCAGTACCCGATGGGCCCGGCCAGGAAGACCGCGAGCAGCACGGCGGAGGGCAGCAGCGGCATGCCCCGCAACAGGCCCTGGACGGCCGGGGATACGGTACGGCGGCGAGGCCCGCCGGCCCCGGCGGGACCGGCGGACCGGCGGCCGGAGCCGCCCGTACCGCTGGTGCCGCCGGAACCGGCCGGGCCGCCGGGCGACGTGGTGTCGCCGTCGAGCGTGGTGACGGTGTTTGACACTAGGAGCCCTTGACCGTGTTGTCGGCGCCGACAGCCGTCTTGACATCGTTGTCGAATGTCGAAGCGGCCTTGTCCACGCTCGCCTGACCGGTGGTCACCGACTCCATGGCCTTCTGGATGGCGGTGGAGACCTGCGTGTAGGCGGGCAGCGCGGGACGGTAGTGGGTGTCGGCGACGAGTTCGGTGAAGAACTTGTTGGTGGGCAGCGCCTTGAGGTACGTCGGGTCGGTCGCCACGTCCTTGCGGACGGCGATCGTCGCGTTGTCGGCGTTCCACTTGGCGGAGGCGTCCTTCGTCTCCAGGAACTGGATGAACTTGAACGCGAGGTCCGGGTTGCCGGCCTTGGCGGGAACCGACCAGGCCCAGCCGCCGGACATGCTCACCTTGCCGGGAGCCTGCCCGCTCTGGGTCGGCATGGCGGCGGTGGCCATGGTGGACTCCCACTCGGCCCACGGTTTGCTGCCGTTGCGGATCCAGTTGTTGGGCATCCAGGAGCCGTCGATGTCCATGGCGAGCTTGCCGGCCGGGATCATCTCCGTACCGACGGCGGCGCCGATGTTCGCGCCGAGCGCCTGCTCGACCGGCGGGCCGAGCTTCTCGCTGTAGACGGTCCTGATGAACTGGAGCGCGTCCTTGAAGCCCTGGCTGCCGACGACCCACTTCTTCTGGTCGCTGTCGTACAGCGAGTTGCCGCCGGCCTTCGTGCCGTAGAGCAGCATCTCGAAGCCCTGCATGGTGGACTGCTCGCCGCCCGCGGTGCCCGTGTAGATGTTGAACGGGGTGATCGAGGGGTCGGCGGCCTTGATCTTCTTGGCGGCGGCGAGGACATCGGCCCAGGTCTTGGGCTGCCACGGCACGGCGATACCGGCCTTGGCGAAGATCTTCTTGTTGTACCAGATACCGCGGGTGTCCGTGTTGTCCGGAACGCCGTACGTCTTGCCGTCGGTGCCGGACTTCACGGCCGCCTTGGAGGCGTCGGCGAACTGCGACCAGTCCGACCACTTCGCGATGTAGTCGTCGAGGGGCTTGAGGTAGCCGCTGGCGATGTCGGAGTTGATCGTCGCGGTGTCCTCGTAGACCAGGTCGGGAGCGGTCGAGGGGGACCGCATCATCAGCTGGAGCTTGGTGTAGTAGTCGTTCGAGGAGGCGGTGACCGGTACGAGCTGCACCTTGGTGCCCGGGTTGTCCTTCTCGAACTGCTTGACCATGGGGGCCAGGAAGTTCGCCTGGACCTTGTTGCTGTTGTTCAGCTGCTGCTGATAGACGACCTTGATCGTCTTGCTCGAGCTGCCGGAGGAGGACCCTCCACAGGCTGTCGCCGTGATGGCGAGCGCGGCCGTGACGCTGACGGCGGCGAGAAGTCTGGTACGCACAGAAGATCCTCCGACGAAGAACCCGATCGAAGCCCGAAAAGATAGGCAATCGACCAATCCGTTCAAAACGGATACCGTTGCCTATCCGGGCGCTTTTGCCCTGGCCTGCTGACCGAAAGCTAAATCCAATGGATGGATTAAGTCAACGCTTCCGGAATGTAAACTTCCGTCACAATTCCGGATCGTCGGCTGCGGCAGCGCCTGAGATCCTTGAGCCCGCGCCGGTGGCACCCGCCTCCGGACAGGGTGAAGGAGGGAACGCGAAGTGACTCGGAGCGGGACCAATCTCCCGCGCGTGGGGGACTACAACCAGGCGGTCGTCCTGGACGCCATCCGCACCAGAGGCCCGGTGAGCCGCGTCGAACTGGCTCCGCTCACCGGACTGACCGCACAGACCGTCTCCAACGTGGTCCGCCGGCTGCTCGACGCCGGTCTCGTGTCCGAATCCGGCCACGCCCCCTCCAGCGGCGGCAAGCGCCGGACGCTGCTCTCCCCGCGCGCCGACGGCGCCTACGCCGTGGGCATCCATCTGGACCCCGAGTCGGCCGTGGTCGTCGTGGTCGACCTGGTCGGCGAGGTGCTGACCGGCAGACGCGTCCGGCTCACCGACCCGCGCGACCCGGAGAGCGTGGTCGAACAGTCGGTACGGGCGGCCCGCCGCCTCACCGCCCGCGCCGCGATCGACCAGGACCGGCTGCTCGGCACCGGCATCGCCGCCCCCGGCCCGCTGGACGGCCGCGCCGGCGCGGTGATCGCACCGCCCAACCTGCCCGGCTGGGAGTACGTCCCCCTGCTGGAGATGTTCGGCAAGGCCACCGGCATGCCCGTGGCGATGGACAACGACGCCACGGCCGCCGCGATAGGCGAACGCTGGATCGGCGGCAAGCGCCGGGCCGGCAGCTTCTTCTTCATCTACATGGGCACCGGCATCGGCGCCGGAGTCGTCCTCAACAACACCGTCCTGCACGGCGATTCGGGCAACGCCGGCGAGTTCGGCCATATGGCCGTCGAGCCCGGCGACCGCGTCTGCCACTGCGGCAGCACCGGCTGCCTCGGCCCGTACGTCAACCCCGCCGCGATCATCGACGACCTGCTGACCCTGCACGGCCCGGCCGCCGCCGAGGCGCTCGGCCTCACCGGCGCCCCCGGCGACCTGCACCGCGACTGGAAGCTGCTGCGCCGCGCCGCCCGCGACGGCGACCCGGCCGCGGCCGACGTCGTACGGCGGGCGGCCCGCCGGCTGGGCCAGGCGACCCGGGGCGCGGTCAGCCTGCTCGACGTGGGGTCCGTGGTGCTCGGCGGGGAGGGGCTGCGCGGGATCGAGCCCATCCTCTCCGAGGAGATCGACGCCGCCGTCAACTGCACCTCCGTCGGCCGCGGCACCCGCGACATCACCATCGAGCGGAGTGTGATCGGCGACACAGTGGGCGCGGTGGGCGCCGCCTCACTCATCCTGCACGGAAATTACGCGCCGGGCTGGGGGATGCTGGTCGACTGAGACGGCTAGGCCTGCCCGGCCGGGGGCGGGCGGGGCCGTCGTCCGGGCCCGGACTTGGTCGCGGTCGCCGTCGCACGCGGCCGGGCCGCCATCAGAGGCCCAGTGAGCAGCCGCTTACAGCTTTCGGACCATGACCGCGTACAGCGGGGAATCGGCGGAGGGCTTCGCCTCGCCTTCCTTGCTGTAGTGCCAGCGCTCGTACAGGGCCTGGACCCCGGGATGCCCGGTGTCCACCAGAAGGCTCACCATGTCGGCCGACACCGACGCGAGCAGCGCGTCGTGGATGCGCCGCGCCCGTCCAGTGCCGCGCCACGTGGGTATCACCATCAGCTCGGACAGGGCGAACACGGAGCCCCTGAGGCCGGGGGGACGCCGGTGCCCCTTCCACCATCCACCCGGCCTGAGCTTCGAGCCGTAGGCATACCCGACTGGGCGACCCTCCTCCCAGCCCGAGACACACTGCCAGTCCGCCCGCGACGACCAGAGATCAACGAAGTAGGAGAAGCGCTCGCGCGAGTGGAACGGATCCGGATCGTCGGCGTACGCCTCGTCATGGACGTCCAGCAGCAGAGACCGTACATCGCGCGCGTCAGCGTGCGTGTGGCGCCTCAGATCCATCGGCCGGACTCCTCAATCCACTCGGTGACCGCAGGGGCCTTCGATCCCGAGGCTACGAGCACCCTGCGCGTCGCGGCCAATGTGTTGGCCGTGCGCCGCGATCCGGAGGACGGAGGCAGCATCGAGTACGCCTGCCGGCCGGTTGCGCAGGCAAGCTCCATATCGTCCTGCTTGGCCTGGGACAGGGCCAAGTGAGCGGTATACAGGGCTCGGTTGCGGACCCTCATTTCAGGAATGGCCGCGAGGGTGCGGTGCAGGCAGTATTCGGCACGCCCGTGATCCCCGAGTGCCGTCCATACGAACGAGGACAGAGCGTCGACCTCACTGTTGTCATAGAACCCAACCCACTCCGGGCGCTGTTGGTCGGCAGCGCGGGCAAAAGCCCGCTCCGCGTCCGCGAGGGCGCGCAGAGCTTCGGAGCGACGACGTAACTGCGCCAGTCCGTTGGCGCTGCGCATGTGCCCGAGAGAGGCGTACAGCGGGTCTCGCCGGGCGATCGGCGAGCGCTTCAGGACTTCCGCGCCGGCGACGGCTTCAGCATGATTCTCCCGCTGGCTGGATGCCAGAGTCATGTGGTCCCAGACGTGATACATCGCCTCACTGTCCCGGGACAGACCGGCGAAGGTCAGTGCCTGGCCGAGATGCGCCCGTGCCCGCAGCGGAGCGCTTGCGTCGATCGAGGCGAAGGCCGCCGAGCTGGTGACCTCCGCAGCAAGCCTGTAGAGCATGTCCTGTACGCGAGTTGTCGCACAGGAAGCCGCTAGAGCGGACTGGATTCGAGAGGCCAGCTCCACCGCCAGGCTCTCTACCTCCCGAGTGCCCCGTCCCGCTTGGTCGCGCCGGAGGACGGAGACGTAGTCCTGATGGAAGCGGCGGACATCATTGACACCGAGACGGATGCCCGGTCCTCCATAGTCGCCGGCGTCCGAGGTTCCAACGGCCAGTACTGAACCGCTCGCCGCGGCGAGCAACGTACGGCGGCGCACAGCGTCTGTCTCCGGGGACCCGCTGCTTTTCCTGCGAGGCACGAAGCCCAGATCCTCGGCAGGGGCGGAGAGAACCCGTTCCAGGCAGAGCCTGATGCGATCCTGCGGCCACCTTGTCTCGCCGCGTAACCATCGGCGCACATCCGAGTCAGTGACATTGCCCGGCTTCGCCGTGAGGATCTCGATCTCCATATTGACCTGATGTGCTAACTCGGCCTGACTGAAGCCGCGTTCCGCAATTCGGTCCGCAAGCTTCCGGTTCACCTGAGGCATGCACCCACGCTAGCCATGAGCGGCTCAGGGAACACGAGCGAAGGTAAAAATCACCGGTCCGTGCGGTGGCGGACCCAACCGTTTCATCTGTCCCGGATACCTCGTCCGCCGTTTGAATAAGCATCGCCCGACACCGGGCAGATCAGTAGGTCTCACACAACGAAGGAGCACGAAATGACCGCCAATCAGGTCCTCGACCGCCCGTTCGGGCTGACCAAGGCCGTCCCGGTACGCCCCGACGCGGGCGTCTGGCCGGCCCTGGATCTCTGCCCGGAGCGGCAGATCAGCGTGGCCGTGGACGGTGGCGAGCCGTTCATCCACGCCCCCTCGATGGCGTCGAAGTTCGAGACGACGGCGCAGACCACGGAGGACAGCCAGCTGGACGAGGAGACCACCAACGACAAGGACTGACTCACTCACGCACTGACCGACCGGCTGAGCGACGGAGGAACTGATCGATGACTGTCCTGGTGCTGACCCGTCCCAAGGATTCAACCGCCGACCTGGTGATCGCGGAACTCAACGAGCGGTCGGTGCCGGTTCACCGGCTCGACCCGGGAGACTTCCCCGGGCACCTGGGGATGACGGCTCGTATCGGCCCGAAGCGCAGCGTCTGGGCGGGCGTGTTACGTGGTGAGCACCGGGACCTGGACCTCAGGCAGGTCCGTTCCGTCTACTACCGACGTCCGTCGGAAGCCGGTTCCTGCCCCCATCTGTCGGAGCAGGACGCGCAGTGGGCAGCCGCCGAGGCCCGGGCCGGACTCGGCGGCTTGCTCGCGGCGCTGGAGTGCACCTGGCTGAACCATCCACGGCGGAACGCCGCCGCAGGTGCCAAGCCTGTCGCCCTCGCGACGGGGGCCCAGTGCGGCCTGAGTATCCCCGAGACACTGATCACCAACGACCCGGACGAAGCCCGCGCCTTCATCGGGATCCTGCCCGGCCGCGTCGCCGCGTACAAAGCCCTCGGCGGGCAGGGGCCCAGCGGCGTCAACGGCGAGCCGTACGCCCTGTGGACCACCCAGGTGCGCACCGCGGAGATCACGGACGCTGTCCGCCTCACCGCCCACCAGTTCCAGGAGTGGATCCCGAAGGCGTACGACGTCCGCCTGACGGTCGTGGCCCACAAGATGTTCGCGGCCAAGATCCATACCTCGTCGGAGGCCGCACGCGTCGACATCCGTGCGGACTACGGCAGCCACACCTACGAGCCCTGCGACGTGCCCCGCGCGGTCGCCTCGGGCGTTCGCAAGCTGATGGACGTCTTCGGACTCCATTACGCCGCCCTGGACTTCCTCGTTGGTAAGGGCGGGGAGTGGCACCTCATCGACGTGAATCCGAACGGACAGTGGGCGTTCGTCCCGGAGTTGCGCGCTCCCATCACCCACGCACTCGCCGACTTACTGGAAGGCGCCCAATGACACTCACCGCACCGTCCGCCGAGGATCTGCGCCGCATGATGACGGACCGGCTCACCGCCGCGGGGGCCCTGCGCTCCGCGCGTTGGATTGACGCCTTCGCCGGCGTCCCCCGGCACGTGTTCGTGCCCACGTTCACCGTACGGGCGCAGGGCGGCCTGCACCGTTACGACCGGGAAGACCCCAGGTGGCTCGCCGCGGCCTATCGGGACACGTCGCTGCTGACGCAGTTCGACGCGGCCGGCGTCGCCACCAGTTCCTCCACCCGCCCCTCCCTCATGGCCACGATGCTCGAAGCCCTGGATGTGGTGGACGGTAACCACGTCCTGGAGATCGGTGTCGGTACGGGATACAACGCCGCACTCCTGGCCCACCGCCTCGGCAGCGAGCGCGTCGTGTCGCTGGATGTCGACCCCGGCCTGGTGAGCGCGGCGCGGAACCGGCTCGGGAAGGCCGGCTACCTCCCCGCGCTGATCGCCGGGGACGGCATGGCCGGCTGCGCTGAACACTCCCCGTACGACCGGCTGTTGGCCACATGCGGCGTCGGCCGCATCCCGGACGCGTGGCGGGAGCAGGTCCGTCCGGGCGGCGTCATCGTTGCCAATGTGGGCTACGGAATCGCACGCCTGACGGTTGACTCCGACCACCGCGCCGAGGGACGGTTCCTCCCCGGACTGGCGGCCTTCATGGGCGCCCGTCCGGACACGGACGGCGTCAGTGCCACGGCTCAGGAGCACGCGAGCGCGGTCCTCTCCGCCACGGGCGAGTCGCGGGCGATCTCGCTGCCCGTGGATCTTGGAGCCGATATGGCTCAGTTCCTGTCGTCCCTCGTGCATCCCACTGTCAGAACCGTCGTTCTCAGGAACGACGGCGGACAGGAGACGCGCTGTCTCCGGGAGCCCGGCACGTCGTCCTGGGCCCGCATTACCCCGCTGGATGTCCGGACGGCACGTCTTGAGCACGGTGGGCCGCGTGATCTCTGGGCCGAGCGCCGCTCGCTTCTCCTGCACTGGGTGAGCGCGGGCCGCCCGGGCGCCGGGCGGTACGGCCTGTCGGTCGACCGGGACGGGACACACCGCCTCTGGCTCGACGAACCCGCGAACGACGTGGTCGTGCTTCCCGAGCTCTGACGGCGGACCCGGCCCGGCCGCTCGACCCGTAGGGCCGCGCGCCGCGCGCCGCGCGCCGCGCCCTCGCGTACCGCGACCGCGGTACGCGGCCGGGTGTCCGTACGCCTCAAGGATGCCGACGAGTTCCGACCGGGGGCCGGACGGGTGGCCCCCGGGGCCGTTTAGGGTTCAAGGATGGAGACCCCAATCCCCCGCCGGTCCCGGCCGCGCGCACGATGGGCGGCGGGCCTCGCCGCGCTCGCCGTGCTCGTCGGAGCCGGCACCTGGACCGCCGCCGCCTCGGACCGTGCGCCCACCGTGCACCGCGAGGACCAGGTGATGCGGATGCCGGGTGCCCGGATCGACACCTCGTACTTCACCGCGGGCGGCAGCGGACGCCGGCCCGCCGTGCTGATCGGGCACGGATTCGGCGGCAGCAAGGACGACGTACGGGCCCAGGCCGAGAAGCTCGCCCGCGACGGCTACGCCGTGCTGACCTGGTCCGCCCGCGGCTTCGGCAAGTCCACCGGCGAGATCGGGCTCAACGACCCCGAGCACGAGGTCAAGGACGTCTCCCGGCTCATCGACTGGCTCGCGGAACGGCCCGAAGTGCAGCTCGACGCCAAGGGCGACCCCCGGGTCGGGGTCACGGGAGCCTCGTACGGCGGGGCGGTCTCGCTGCTCGCCGCCGGGTACGACAAGCGCGTCGACGCGATCGCCCCCGAGATCACGTACTGGAACCTGGCCGACGCGCTCTTCCCCAACGGCGTCTTCAAGAAGCTCTGGGCCGGGATCTTCTTCTCCACCGGCGGCGGCTGCGACACCTTCGAGCCCGAACTCTGCTCCATGTACCAGCGCGTCGCCGTCTCCGGCACCCCCGACCCCGCCGCCCGCGAGCTGCTCGCGGAGCGCAGCCCGTCCGCCGTGGCCGACCGGATCGACGTCCCCGCGCTGATCGTCCAGGGCCAGACGGACTCGCTCTTCCCGCTCGGCCAGGCCGACGCCATGGCCAAGGCGATCAAGGCCAACGGCGCCCCCGTCGACGTCGACTGGATCTCCGGCGGACACGACGGCGGCGACACGGAGAGCGACCGGGTCCAGAACCGGGTCGCCTCCTGGTTCGACCGCTACCTCAAGGACGACAAGAGCGCGGACACCGGACCCGCCTTCCGGGTCAGCCGCACCGGAGGCGTCGACTCCACCGACGGCCGCGCCCAGCTCAGGGGCGCGAGCAGCGACCGCTACCCCGGCCTGGAGAACGGCACCACCGCCATCACCCTCAGCGGCGGCACCAAGACCTTCGACAACCCGGCCGGCGCCACCCCGCCCGCGATCTCCGCCGTCCCCGGCATCGGCGGCGGCCTCTCCCAGCTCTCCTCGCTCGGCGTCGGCCTCTCCCTCGACTTCCCCGGCCAGAACGCCGGCTTCGACTCCGCGCCCGTCACCGACGCGCTGCGGATCACCGGCTCACCGACCATCCGCGCCACCGTCGCCTCCAGCACCGGCGACGCCGTGCTCTTCGCCAAGGTGTACGACGTCGGGCCCGACGGTACGCAGCAGGTACTGCCCTCGCAGCTCGTCGCGCCCGTCCGGGTCGAGAACGCCGCGAAGGGCAAGGCCGTCGAGCTGACCCTGCCCGCCGTGGACCACCGGATCGAGCCCGGCCACCGGCTGCGCCTCGTCCTCGCCGCCACCGACCTCGGCTACGCCTCACCGGCCGCCCCCGCCACGTACCGCGTCACCCTCGACGGCCCGCTGAACGTCCCGACCGTGCCCGCGCTCACCACCGCCGCCACCGCGCTGCCCGCGTGGGTCTGGGGGCTGCCTGCCGCCGGCGCGCTGATCGCGGCCGTCCTGCTGCTCACCGCCCGGCGGCGCACCGGCACCCCGGCGCCGGACCCCGCGCTCGCCGACGTACCCCTGCGGATCGAGGGGCTGACGAAGCGGTACGCCAAGTCCGCCGACCGGTACGCCGTACGGGACCTCTCCTTCGAGGTCGGCAAGGGCCAGGTGCTCGGGCTGCTCGGCCCCAACGGCGCAGGGAAGACCACCACCCTGCGGATGCTGATGGGCCTGATCACCCCCGACGCCGGCGAGATCCGGGTCTTCGGGCAGGCGATCAGGCCAGGCGCGCCGGTGCTCTCCCGGGTCGGCGCGTTCGTCGAGGGCGCCGGCTTCCTGCCGCATCTGTCGGGACGGGCCAACCTGGAGCTGTACTGGGCGGCCACCGGACGTCCCGCCGAGGACTCCCACCTCGACGAGGCGCTGGAGATCGCCGGGCTCGGCGACGCGCTCGCACGCGCCGTCCGCACGTACTCGCAGGGCATGCGGCAGCGGCTCGCCATCGCCCAGGCGATGCTCGGCCTGCCGGACCTGCTGATCCTCGACGAACCGACCAACGGACTCGACCCGCCCCAGATCCGCGAGATGCGCGACGTCATGATCCGGTACGCGGAGGCCGGCCGCACGGTCATCGTCTCCAGCCATCTCCTCTCCGAGGTCGAGCAGTCCTGCACGCACCTGGTGGTCATGCACCGGGGCCAGCTCATCCAGGCGGGACCGGTCGCGGAGATCACCGGATCCGGCGACACCCTGCTCATCACCACCGCCGAGGACGTACCGGAGCCGGTGATCGAGAAGATCGCCGCGCTGCCCGGCATCGGCTCGGCCGAGCGCGCGGCGGCCGGCGCCGGTCCCGGGCTGCTCGTACGGCTCGACGGCGCGAGCACCGCCACCCTGGTCACCGAGCTGCTGCGGCTGGACGTCCCGCTGACCGGCGTCGGACCGCACCGCCGCCTGGAGGACGCGTTCCTCACCCTGATCTCCGGAGGCTCCGCATGAGCGCGCTGATCGAAACGGCCCCCGGCTACCGGGCGCGGGGCACCCTGCCGTTCCGCGTCGAGGCGCTGCGGCAGCTGCGCCGCCGGCGGACGCTGGCCATGGGCATCATGCTGGCGGCCCTGCCCTTCGTGCTGATCGTGGCGTTCGCCATCGGCGGCACCCCGGACGGCGGACGCAACGGCCGGGTGACCCTGATGGACACCGCGACGGCCTCCGGCGCCAACTTCGCCGCCACGGCCCTCTTCGTCTCGGCCGGCTTCCTGCTGGTGGTGCCCGTCGCGCTGTTCTGCGGGGACACGGTGGCCTCCGAGGCGAGCTGGTCCTCGCTGCGCTATCTCCTCGCCGCGCCGGTGCCCCGGGGCCGGCTGCTGTGGAGCAAGCTGACGGTCGCGCTCGCGATGAGCGCGGCGGCGATGGTGCTGCTGCCGCTGGTCGCGCTGGCGGCGGGCACGGTGGCGTACGGCTGGGGACCGCTGGAGCTGCCGACGGGCGGCTCCCTGGCCGCCGCCGACACCGTGCCCCGGCTGGCGCTGATCGTCACGTACATCTTCGTCTCCCAACTCGTCACCGCCGGGCTGGCGTTCTGGCTGTCGACCAAGACAGACGCCCCGCTGGGCGCGGTTGGCGGGGCGGTCGGGCTGACGATCATCGGCAATGTGCTGGACGCGGTGACGGCGCTCGGCTCCTGGCGCGAATTCCTCCCCGCGCACTGGCAGTTCGCATGGGCGGACGCGCTCCAGCCGCAGCTGGAGTGGGGCGGCATGCTGAAGGGCTCGGCGGTCTCGGTGACCTTCGCCGTGGTGCTGTTCGCGCTGGCCTTCCGTGGCTTCGCGCGCAAGGACATCGTGTCGTAACGCTGCACGGCCGGACCGCGCTTCTCAGATCCAGCCCCGACGAGCCGCTTCCGCACCCGCGCGGAAGCGGCTCGTCGTGCCGAGGGCGGCCATCAGCTCGCCCACCCGGCGGCTGTACGTACGGTTGGACATGCCGAGCCGGGTCGCCGCCGCGTCGTCGGTGAGCCCGGCCAACAGGGCCTCAAGCACCGGCCGTAACGCGCCCGGCAGCACCCCCGGGACGGGGGAGCGGGCGCTCGGCAGCTCCTCGCCCGTCTCCCACCAGGTCTCGTGCGTACGTGCCAGGGCCTGCACGACCACCGGATCGCGGATCAGCAGCAGACCGTGGTAGTGGAGCTGGAGATCGAGGGGGACGGCGGCCACCGAGCGGTCCACCAGGATCATCTTGAACGGGATGGACTCGGTCTGCCGCGCCCGGCCCGGCAGGTGCCGGGGGAGCGGATACGCCAGCCCCGCCAGTCCGTGCCGGGGGACGATCCGGCGCACGCCGACCGCCGGGGAGCGCCGCCGGCGCCGCACCCCCGTAGGCTGCCCGCCCGCCGGGCTCTCCTGGCCCGCCCGGCTCTCCTGGCCCGCCGGGCCGTGCGCCGTCCAGTCGTACTCCCGGTCGCCCGCCGCGGCCACGCACGCGGCGGCGAAGTCGAGGAACTCGTCGGGGAGGCACTGCCCGAGACAGCTGCCGGGGTCGTCGAAGATCAGCAGTTCACGGCGGGCGGAGCGGACCAGCGCGGTCAGGGTCGACGTCACCTCCCGTACGCCCTGGATCGGCCGGCCCGGCGGGTGGGGCGGGGCGTCCGCCGCGTCCTCCCGCGCTCCGCCCGCCTGCCCGCCCACCGACAGCGTCGCCCTGTTGAGTACGGAACCCGACACGTCCGTCACGGCCGACCACCCCCCGCCATCCCCTTGGAGCCGCACGCAACTCAATGTACGCACATCATTGCTCACCGTGACAAGTGCAGTTCAGGGGTTTCATGGATTCGGCATGAGGACGGTGTCGATCACATAGAGCGTGCCGTTGGCCACCTTGATGTTGCCGCAGAGGATGTTCGCGGTGCCGTTCACCGTGAACGCCGAGCCGGAGCCCGAGGTGGTGAGGTCGCCGCCCTCGCGGGTCCTGAAGGTGCCGTTCGGGAGCTGGTCGGGGAAGATCCGCCGGCCGTCCACCACGTGGTACGTGAGCACCTTGGCGAGGAGCGCCTTGTCGTTGAGCAGCCTGGTGAGTTCGGCCTTCGGGAGCTTCGCGAACGCCTTGTCGGTCGGCGCGAAGACGGTGAGCCGCGTGGCGGAGTTGAGCGAGTCCGTCAGGCCCGCCTTCCTGACCGCGGCGACCAGCGCCGAGAGTTCCGGGGTGCGCGCCGCCGCCGCGGCCACCGGTTCCTCGGCGGTGTCCGGTACGGAGGCGCAGCCCGGGCCGAATGGCGCGGTGACGCCGGGGGACGCGCTCGGCGACGTACTCGGCGACGTACTCGGGGACGCACTCGGCGACGTCGATGGGCTCGGTGCCGGAGTCGGAGCCGCCGCGAGGGTGGCGGGGAGCGCCACCGCGACGGCGGCGGCCACGAGCGTGCCGCGGATACGTGTGGTGCGGGTGGGGCGTGTGGTGCGAGTGGGCTTCATCATGCGCTGTTCCTCTTCCTGTGGGAGGAGGGGCCTTTTCTGGTCAAGCCACCGCATAAAGGTTAGCCAGGGGGAGGTGCTTCGGGCATCCGGGGGCGTTATGTTGCGGAGCGCGCCACTCCGTGCCTCACGCCACCGCTGCTCCGTGCCTCACACCGCCGCCACTCCGTGTCTCACGCCGCCCCTTCGCCGTAACAGAGCTCGCTCGCCAGCAGCGCCGCCCCCACGACCCCCGCCCGCGGCCCGAGTTCCGACATCACGATCGGGAGGTTGCCGGTCGCCAGCGGCAGCGACCGCTTGTAGACCACGCTCCGGATCTCCGAGAGCAGGACGAACCCCAGCCCCGCCAGCCCGCCGCCGATCACGATCATCGACGGGTTCATGAAGCTGACCAGGGTGGCGAGCACCTGCCCCACCCGGTGGCCGCCGTTGCGGATGAGCGCGATCGAGGCCGTGTCCCCGCCGGTGGCGCACTCGGCGACGTCCTCGGCGGTCAGCACCCCCCGCTCCGCCAGCCGGACGGCCAGCGCGGGCGACTCCCCGGAGCGGGCGGCGGCCGTGGCGTCCCGCGCCAGCGCGGCCCCGCCGAAGTACGCCTCCAGGCAGCCGGTGTTGCCGCAGGTGCAGAGCGGTCCCTCGGACTCGACCTGGATATGGCCGATGTCGCCCGCGCAGCCCTCCGCGCCCCGGTAGATACGGCCGTGGTGCTGCATCCCCGAGCCGATCCCGCTGCCGATCTTGACGAAGAGCAGATGCTCGACGGTCCGGGCGACGCCGCTGTGCCGCTCGCCGAGGGCCATCACGTTGACGTCGTTGTCAACGACCACCGGGCAGCCGTGCTCCCGCGCGAGGGTGTCCCGTACCGGATAGCGGTTCCAGCCGACCATGATGGGCGGCGATACGGGCACCCCGTCGCGGAAGCTCACCGGCCCCGGCAGCCCGATGCCGATCGCGTCCAGCCGGGTGCAGTGGCCCTGCGCGGCCAGTTTGTGGAGGATCTCGCTGACCCGGCCCAGTACGGCGACCGGGCCCGAGCGGATGTCGGCGGCCTCGGAGTAGGACGCCACCGGCTCCAGGCCGCCGTCGGTGATCTCGATGTCCAGCGAGCTGGCGCCGAGGTCGACGGCGGCGAACCGCAGCCCGGGATCCAGCTGTACGAGCGTGGAGCGGCGTCCGCCGCGCGAGGCGGCCGGACCCGCCTCCAGGACCTTGCCGGCGGCGACCATCCGGTCGAGCTCGGCCAGCAGCCGGGGGCGCGGGATCTCCAGCCGGTCCGACAACTGTGCGCGGGAGAGCGGGCCGTTGTCCCGCAGGAGGCTCAGGACGCGGTACGGAACGCTCTCGGGCTCACGCACGGGCTCACTCACGGGGCTCACTCCTCGCTCCTGGAACGCCCGCTCGGTGACAGGCCCTTATGGTGCGACCGTACGCAACTTTCGTTCTCTCTTGCAAAAGTCTGGCGGTGAAAGTCCGGTAAGCGCTGTCCCAGCCACCACAGTGGCCGGGACAGCGCCTACTCACCGGTACAGATCAGGACAGCGCCGCCTTCACGGCCCGGGCGTCGCGCGCCAGCGCGCCGCCCGCAGTCCGGTCGGGCACCAGCGCCGGGTCGCCCGCGTACTCGGCGAACGAGTCCAGCACCGCCCTGGCCTGACTGGTCCTGCCGGCCTCGGCGTGTGCCTGTGCCTGGCCGAGCCGTACGGTCAGCCGCTGGAGCCCCTGTGCCGACACCAGCCCGTCCGCGCGCAGCTTCGGCAGCAGCGCTTCGAGGTCGTCGAAGGAGGCGCGGGTGGTGAACCGTACGGTCTTCACCGTGGTGTTCCCCGCCCGGTCCTTGGCGGTGACCGTGAGGTCATGACCGCCCAGCGGCAGCTTCCACAGCTCCAGGGCCTGCCCGGAGGTGATCGCCGCCCCGTCCAGGGTGACGCTCGCGGTGGCGCCCCCGGAGACCGCGTCGGTGGCCGTGACCACCGGCGTGAGCCGCTTCGAGTCGCCGTACGTGGCGTCCGCGTCGACCCCGGTGACCGTCACGGCGGGGCCGCTCTTGTCGATCCGTACGGTCAGCGTCCCCGCCTCGGAGACATTGCCGCCGCTGTCCGTCGCCCGGTAGAGGACCGTGGTGGCGCCCTCCGTGGACAGGGTGACGGCGGAGGTGGCCGACAGCCAGGTCGTACCGCCGTTGACCGAGTACTGACGGCTCGCGACCGTACCGTTGTCGGTCGCCGTGACGCTCAGCGACACATTGCCGGTGTACCAGCCGTTGTCGCCGTTGGGCCGCGGCGGGTTGAGCGTGGCCGTCACCTTCGGCGGCGTCTTGTCCGCGACGCCCGGACCCTGGAAGGTCAGGGAGTCGAGCTCGACCCCGCCGGAGGACGTCACGAACACCTCGCCGCTGCCCGAAGGCGCCTTGTCCAGCGCGGTGGTGACGGTCTGCCAGCCGTTCCCGGCCGGTACGGAGACGGTGGCGAACGGCTCGGCGTCCGCCGCGTTCCAGCGCAGCGCCAGTGTGCCGGCGCCGCTCGCGCGGGTCTTCACCCCGGTGATGCCGCTGAACGAGACCGGGTCGTACGCGATCCAGTCCCCGGCGTCGAAGGACGTCAGCTTCCGCTGCCCGGACGCCGTGGTGTCGTCGGTGACCGTCACCCCGTGCGCCGAGTCGTAGTGCTCGCCCTCCATGACGGCCGGGTTCAGCACCACCTGGGCGTCACCGGTGGCCGGCGGCACCCCGTTCGCGCCCTTGTCGGTGTACGCGATACCGAGGACCCCGAAGACCTTCTCCGTCTCGCCGTGTCCCGCGTCCGACGGGGTCACGACGGCGCCCGTGCAGCCGGTCCCGCTGTTGACCGGGTGGCCGTGCTCGTTGTGCCCGAGCCCGAAGGTCCAGGCGACCTTGGCGCAGTCGACGTTCTTGCCGTCCTCGACATCCTCGATGTCGACGCCGTACGCGACCGCGTCACCCCAGTTGAAGAACCCGCCGTCCGGCGGTGAGGTGATCTCCACGACCGGCGCCGTGTTGCCCACCGTGATCTGCCGGCTCGACAGTCCCGTCTTGCCCTGCGGGTCGGTGACCTTCAGGCGCGCCTGGAACTGGCCGTTGTCCGGGTAGGTACGGGTGACGCGCGGACCGGTCGCGTCGAAGGTGCCGTCCCCGTCCAGATCCCACTGATAGGTGAGTTCGCCGCCCTCGGGGTCGGAGGACCCCGTCGCGTCGAACGACACCGTCAGCGGCGCCTGTCCGGAGGTCACATCCGCCTTGATCAGCGCGGTGGGCGCCTTGTTGCCCTCCGCGTAGTCGATCCGGTAGAGGCCCGCGTCCGGGTTCTGCCGGAAGAAGCCGTCGCCGTAGTCGAGTACGTAGAGCGCGCCGTCGGGCCCGAACTCCAGGTCCATCGGGTTGTCCCAGGGCGGGATGCCGTTCTGGGAGCGCTCGCTGTTGGGGAGGAAGTTCTCCAGCTTGGAGACCGGCCCGTCGGGGCCTTCGAGCGTGAAGGCGGCCACGTAGTCCTGCGAGAACTCGCCGAAGAACGCCTTCTTGTCCCAGTACGCGGGGAACTTGCCCGGCGACGGGTTGTCGGCGTCGTAGTGGTAGACCGGCCCCGCCATCGGCGCCTGGCCGCCGGGTCCGCCGGGACCGCGGAAGGCGGTCAGCTCGGGCCACGGCTGGTCGGTGTCGCGGTCGCCGTACCAGAGGGTGGCCGGGGTGGACGGCGGCAGGACGCTCAGCCCGGTGTTCCAGCGCGAGTCGTTGACGGGCGCGGCGCAGTCGAAGGCGGGCCCGGGGGTGAGCGTCGCGAAGTCGAAGTCCCGGTAGGGGTGGCTGTTGTCGCCCGCGCAGTACGGCCAGCCGCCGTTGATGGGCTTCGTGGTGGTCTGCCACTCCACGTACCCCATGGGGCCGCGGTTCGGGTCGGCCGTGCCCGCGTCGGGTCCGTAGTCCCCCCACATGACCGCGCCGGTCTCCCGGTCGACGGTCATCCGGAACGGGTTGCGCAGCCCCATCACGAAGATCTCGGGCCGAGTCTTCGCCGTACCGGGCGCGAAGAGGTTGCCCTCAGGGACGGTGTAGCTGCCGTCCTCCTTGACGTTGATCCGGAGGATCTTGCCGCGCAGGTCGTTGGTGTTGCCCGAGCCGCGCCGCTCGTCGAGGCCCGGGTTGTAGGTGGGCGCGTCGTTGATCGGCGTGTAGCCGTTGACGTTGGGGCCCGAGGCGGGTGTGTTGCCGCCGGTGGAGAGGTACAGGTTCCCGTCGGCGTCGAAGTCGACGTCACCGGCGACGTGGCAGCACTGGCCGCGGTTGGCGTCGATCCGGATGATCTCCTGCTTCGTGGACAGGTCCAGCTTGTCGCCGGTCCACTTGAAGCGGGCGAGCAGGTCGTACCCCTCCCAGCGCTTCCAGTACGCGTCGGTCTCGCCGGCGGGCAGCTGGAGCGGGGCGGAGCCCGCCGGGGTGTCGAGCTTCGGCGAGTAGTAGAGATAGACCCACTGGTTGGTCTCGAAGTCCGGGTCCAGGGTGACGGTCTGGAGCCCGTTCTCCGAGTTCGCGTACACGTCGATCGTGTTGACGACCTTCGTGACGCCGCTGCCCGGGTCGGTCAGCCGCAGATCGCCGTTGCGCGCGGTGTGCAGCACCCGGCTGTCGGGGAGTACGGCGAGGTCGATGGGCTCACCGGTGTCCTTGGTGAGGGTGACCTTCTCGTAGTTCGCCCAGTCCAGGGCGTGTTCATGGTTCTCGTGGGCCTGTGCGACGGGGGCGAGCGCGGTCAGGCCGAGGGCGGGCAGCGCGGTGAGCAGAACACCGGCCACCAGCCGTCTGAGTCTGCTTCTCACGGATGGATTCACGTTCACGTTCATGTCCACGGAATGCGGCTCCTTCGTCGCGCGGTCAGGCCAGCAGGGTCTTCAGCGCTCCGTAGCTGCGCTCGGCGGCACCGAGCGAACCCGGCGGGTTGGGCAGCGCGTTGGGCGCGGTGTCCTGCTCCCAGATGCCGATGTGCTCCACGCGCGGGCCGATGTCCCGGATGAACCGCTCGTACGGCAGGTTGCCGGCGCCGAACTCGACGATGTCGTAGCCGTTCGAGTTCGCCGGGTTGCTCGCGCCGTTCTTCATGTGGAACAGCGGGTAGCGGTACGGCTGGTTGCGTACGTACGTGGCCGGTTCGAAGCCGGGGTAGAGGTGCTTGCCGACGAACGCCCAGTACACGTCCAGTTCGAGATAGACGTGGCGCGGGTCGGTGTTCTTGAGGAAGACGTCGTAGAGCCGTACGGACGGCTGGTCCGTGGCGAACGCGAACTCGCCCGCGTGGTTGTGCTGGTAGAGCTTGAGTCCGCGCGCGGTGGCCGCCGCGCCCCAGACGTTGAACTCGTCGGCGGCGGCGCGGTAGCCCGCGACCGTGTTGACGTTGGACGGCGCGTTGGCGGTGCCGACGTGCGGCATGCCGAGGATCTGGGCGGCGTCCAGCTCCGCCTGGAGGTTGGTGCGCAGATTGTTGATGCCGACATGGCTGCCGACGGCGCGCAGCCCGTTGTCGTCGAGGAGCTTCTTGATCTCGGGGAGGGTGATCTGCCGGCCCAGGATGGAGGTGCTCTGGGTGTAGCCGGCGAACTCGATCTCCCGGTAGCCGATCCGGGCCAGCTCGGGCAGGACGACGCCGAAGCCGAGGGCGCTGACCTTGTCGCGGATGCTGTAGAGCTGGATGCCGAGGCGGTCCTTGGGGATGGGCACGCCGGTGGCGGCGGAGGCGGAGGTGGCGGCGGCGACTCCGGTGACGGAGGCGGCGGCGAGCGCCACGGTCGTGCCGGCGGTGGCGCGGAGGAAGTCCCTGCGGTCGAAGGACTTGTGCAGATGGCCCACGATCACTCCTGAGGAATGCGGTGCGAGGAAGTACGGGGGTGGTGGGGGAGGCGGCCCGGAGACGGGCGTGAGGGTGAGGCGGTGCGGCGGGGCCGGTGTGACGGCGCGAAGGGCCGCGGGCACGGGGTGCGCGTCTCTCCCGGCGGTGTGGGGCGGGGAGAGGGCAAGGCGTGCCGGAAGGGCATCAGTGCGGGAGGAGCACTGACAGAGCCGGGACTCGGCTGAACGTGCTGTCCGTCGCGCCCGGACTCGGTTGAGCCTGGACTCGGTTGATTCTGGACTCAGTTGAGCTTGGACTTGCCCGCGGCGCGCGCGTCGGCACGGGCCTCGGCAGTGCGCTTGTCGGCCTTGGCCGTCAGCTTGGCCGCGTTGTCGCGCGCGGCGGTCTTGGTGGTACGGGGCTGTCCCGCGATGGAGAACTTGGAGGCGGACGCGGCCGTGTTGGTCGTCGTGCCGCGCACCCGGGCGAGGTCGCCGACCTTCAGCGTGGGTGTGTTGCCGGTGGCGGTGAGGTTGCCGCGGACGATGGTGTTGTCCAGTACGGCGTTGGCGGTGTTGCCGGTGACCGTGAGGTCGCCGCCGAGGTACGTGGCGCCGAGGCAGGTGCCGAGCAGGCCGGTGCCACCGAGCTGGAGGGTGTCCGCGTTGTTCTTGTATACGGTGTTCCCCTGCACCTCGCTCTCGCACAGCACACCGCCGAGGGTGCTGTCGCTGACCGTGAGCGCGCCCTTGACGGTGGTGTCGTAGACGTCGGTGTACTGGGTCTTCTCCCCGGTGAGCGCCCCGCTGACGGTGCTTCCGGAGACGTACAGCTCGCCCGCCTCGGCCTTGACCGAGCTGCCGAGCGCCGAGTCGACCGCGTAGACGAAGCCCTGCTGGGTGAGGACGGCGCCCTTGACCGTGGAGTCCTCCAGGTGCGCGCCGAAGGCGGACTTGGCGGTGAGCGCGCCCTTGACGGTGGTGTCGGTGAGGTCGAGATAGGCGTTCGACGCGACCTCGACCGCGCCGTTGAACGTGGCGCCGGCGGCGACGAGGTCGGCGCCCGCCTCGACGGTGACGTTGCCCTTGACCTTGGTGCCGGTCAGGGTGCAGGACTTCCCGGCCGGGATGACCAGGTCGCCGCTGACGGTGACGGCACCGCCCTCACCCACGCAGACGGTGTAGAGCGCGGCCTGGGCGGACCCGGCGAGGGCGACGAGCCCTCCGGAGGCGACGAGGGTCGCCATGGACGTGGTGGCGATGAAGGTACGGATCTTCATAACGCTTCCCTTCCTGCTGCGGTCACGACCGCGTGGGATACGCGGCCGTCGGTCCGGATGAAATCGCGCAACGCCTGGAACGGGCAGGGGTGGAGACCGCCCGACCGTGGGGGGAGACGTACAAAGACGTGTCTGTTGTGTCCGGCGTGCTCGGTGTCCGGTGTGTGCCTGTAGGTGTTACCGCGCCGAAACACTGTCCTGGTTGGCCGAGACACTAGGGGGCCGCGTGGGGGCTGTCCAGAGGTTCGGTACGAATCTCCGGAACTTTCTTGTGATCCGTCAAAAGATGGGCGGCGAGGATTAAAAGCGGGTTCGCCGGGGTCCGGACGCACGGAAACAGCGGTGCCCCCGGCTGTCGCGCAGCCGGGGGCACCGCCGTGGAAGGGCGAGATGGTGCGCGGTGGTGCGAGGCGGTACGAGTGGACGCGGCCGGATCAGCCGCAGGGGCGGATGTAGTAGACCGGCGTCCACGACGCCGTGCCGGTGGCCTTCGCGGTGCTCGTCCACCGCTGGCTGCCGTCGGAGTTGTAGAAGCGCGCGACCGTGCCGCTGGTCTGGTTGTTGTTGAACGTGCCGTCCCCGATGCCGCTGAAGCTGTAATAGCCGCAGGTGTAGTACTCGTACCGGGTGCCGCGGCCGTCGATGATGCACAGATAGCCGTTGGCACAGGACGGCGCCGCCTGCGGCGCCGCGAGGTCGCGGGCCCCGCTCTGCCCCGGAGCCGCAAGCGTCGCGCTGCCCCCGTCGAACGCGATCCGGTTGGCCGACACCTGCCGCGCCCCCACCTGCCGCGCGAGCGCCGCGTCGACGTCCGCCTGAAGCCCCGCCGCCTGCTGCCCGGTCAGGCCGGCCTCGACCGCCTGCGCGGCGTACGCGGCCTGCCCGGCCGACGAGGGCGCCGACGCGGGTGCCGCCGAGGCGCTGGTGGTGACGACCGGAACCGCGACGAGCGCCACGGCCGCGGTCAGTGCCGCCAGAAGTTTGCGGAATGACATGGTTGTTCCCCCTGCTCTCTGCTGCCCGTTTCTCTTTCCCCAGCGCTCCGTTCGCGCTGCCCGCACCGGCGGGCCACTGGTCAATGGCTGGTCGTTCCGGGGTGCGGATCTCCATCGTGTCGGACGTGTTACATCCGGAAAAAGGAGGAATTCAGCCGCCACGAAAGAGTGAACCGCCCTCCCCTGCCACCCCGCCGGCCCCGGCCACCCCACCCGTTTCCACCCGTACGTGTCTGCGCCCATGCGAGGCGGCCCTACGGCACTGCTGGTTGCTCGGGCGAACAACTCCCTTGCGCGTGGCGTATTCCGGTCGGAAATTCGCCATTCGCGGATGAAGCGCGTGGGGGTACGGAATGATGCGGAGGAACACGTACACACACTTCTCACGGGGGCGAATGTGCTGGCCGAGTCGATGGTGGCGTTAGCGGCGGCCGGGGGCGGGGCGATTGTCCAGGCAGCCGGTACGGACGCGTGGACGGTCGTACGGGAGCGGATCGCGCGCCTGGTCGGGCGCGGCGATGCCGAACGGCAGCGGGCGGAGCTGACCCGGCTCGACCAGACCTCCGCCGACCTGACCGCGAGCGCCGGGCCGGAGGCCGAGGCGGACGCGGACGTGGACGCGGAGGCCGATGCCGAACACCGGCGGGTGCGCTGGGAAGGCGTGTGGCAGGCGCGCCTGGAACTCCTGCTGGAGGCGCTCGCGCAGGACGACCGGCGCCGCGCCGCGGCGGAGCTTCAGGCGGTGGTCGGTCTCGTACGGCCGGCCGCCCCCGCCGGGCCGGGGCGGACGACGGCCGGGGCCGGCGGTCTCGCGGCGGGCGGGGACGTGTCGGTGACGGCGGAGGACGGATCCGTGGCCGGAGGTGTCGTACGGGTGGAAGGGGGTGTCCATCTGGCGGCCCCTTTTCCGGAGGGACGGCGGCGGACGTAGTCCCCCCGAGGCCGCCGGGCGGCCGGCTGACCGTGGTCGCGCAGCACGGCGCGATGGCGGCGGGCCGGGTGGACATCGCCCAACTGGTCCTGGCGGCGGCGGAGCGCGGCGACGATCCGCCGGTCACCCTGGTGCCGCCGCTGGGCGAGCGCGATCCGTCGCGGCCCCTGCGCGGACGGGACGAGCTGATCGAGACCCTGCTGCCGCTGTGCCTGGGGCGCGGTGACGGCCTGCTGCATGTGCTGCACGGCATGAGCGGCTGCGGAAAGACCGCGATCGCACTGGAACTCGTCAGCCGGCTGAAGTCGCGCGCGGCCGGGGAGTCCCCGGTGGGTGGGGATTCCCCGGCGGCCGGGGATTCCTCGGCAGGCGGGCAGTCCCCGGCCGACGGGAAGTCCCCGCGCCGCGTCTGGTGGGTCGACGCCCGGCACGCCGACACGCTCACCGCCGGAATGCGGGCCGTGGCCCGGCACATGGGGCTGGGGACGGACGAGGTACGGGACCCGGTCGCCGTCGACGCCCTGTGGGAACGCCTCGACCGGGCCCCGCACGACTGGCTGCTCGTCGTCGACAACGCCGAGGACCTGTCGCTGCTGGACGGCCCCGGACGGCTCGTGGCCGGTACGGGGTGGCTCCGCCCGCACACCTGCCCCCGCGGACTGGTGGTGGTGACCACCCGGCACGGCATGGCGCGGCTCTGGGGCCCCTCCGCCGTGCTGCACGCGGTGGGACCGGTCGCGCCCGACCACGCCGCACGGATTCTGCTGGACCGCACGGGCGACCGCGCGGGCTCCCCGGCCGAGGCCCGCGCGCTGGCCGGGCGGCTGGGCGGGCTGCCGCTGGCGCTGACCGTCGCGGGCTCCTATCTCGCCGAGGTGAACGGCATGCCGGCGGTGTTCAGGGACGCGAACACACCGGCGGACTTCGCCTCGTACCGCCGCGCCCTCGACGGCGACGGCGCCGGCATCAACCCCGCGCGGGCCGCCGCCGGAGCCTGGCGGATGTCGGTGAACCTGCTGCACCACATCGGCCTGGTGTACGCCGGCCGGGTACTGAACACGCTGGCGACCTTTGCCGACGCGCCGATTCCGTACACACTCGTGCTACGGCCCTCCGCACTGTCCACGACCGTTCCGGCGTTCGCCGGCCTGGACGGTACGACGTTATGGCGCACCCTCGGCGAGCTGATCGCGTTGGGACTGGTGAACGTTCCTGAAGAATCCGTCGCGTGTGAAGGGCTGCCTTGCGTGAGACTGCATCCGCTCATCCGGGACATCGCCAGGGCCGGGACCGAGGACGGCACGGCCGTGGTCCTGATGGAACAGGCTCTGCACCTCGACGAAGTGCGCGTACCGCCCGAGGACCCGCGGTCGTGGCCCACCTGGCGGGCGCTGGCCCCGCACGCGCTCGATCTGCTGCGGCACGCAGGAGCGGGCGGGCTGGAGCTGGACGAGGGGCAGCAGACGGTCTGCGCGAACGCGGCGGAGCTGGCCGCGCGCTACCTCCAGTCGCAGGGGCTCTTCGGCCAGGCCCGGCGGGAGTTCGAACGGGTGCTGGCCGTCCGGGTGGAGCTGCTGGGCACCGACCATCCGGAGACCATCTCCACCATGCACAACCTCGCCACCGCGCTCCACGACATCGGTGACTGGAGCGGTGCGGAGGACCTCTACCGGCGCGTGTGGGAGTTCTGGCGCGGAGTCCGGGGCGAGACCCACCCCCACACGCTCACCGCCCGCCACGAGCTGGGCCGGCTCCTCCTCGACGAGGGCCGGACGGCCGAGGCGCAGGAACACCTGAGCGCGGTGTACGAGGCGCACGGCGCCGGCGCCGAGGAGGATCCGGGGGCGCTCGCGACCCGGCACGTACTGGCCAGGGTCCTTCAGGAGCGCGGTGAACTGGACCGGGCCCGCCAGGAGTACGAGGCGCTGACGGCGATCAACCTGCGGCTGCTGGGCGAGGCCGATCCCAAGACCGTCCAGGCGCGCCAGAACCATGCCTGCGTCCTGTACGAGCTGGGGCGCATGGCCGAGGCGCTCCCGGAGTGCCAGGACGTACTGGAAGCCCGGCGCGCCCTGTACGGCGCGAGCCATCCGCTGACGCTCGGCACGGCCCATCTGCTGGCGCTGGTGCTGTACGCGCTGGACCGGGTGGACGAGGCCGTGAGCCTGATGCGGGACGCGCGGGACCGCAGCCACCAACTGCTCGGCGCCGGGCATCCGGAGAGCCTGAGCCATGTCAGAACCCTGGAGCGCTGGAGCCGCGAGGAGGGTCACCAGGTCTGATCGGCCGGAGCGGTGGGGGCCGTCCGCGGCCCCGTCCTGTTCCGGACGGCCGCGGAGAGGGCGCGTACGGTCCTGACCGTATGGGTGGCCCCGGCCTCCCGCAGTATCCGGGCCTTGCGCGAGGTGGGAGCCACCCCGACGAACGGGATGCCGGCGGACTGCGCGGCCAGCGCGTCCGCGACCGACTCGCCGAAGAGCACGGCCCTGGACCGGGGGCTGCGCAGCGATCCGGCGGCCAGGGTGAGCCCGTGCGGATGGGGCTTCATCAGCCGTGGATCGCCGGGCCGGCCGAAGACCGCGATACGCGCGTTGATCCGCGGGTCGAGCCGCTCCAGGAACGCTTCGACGGCGGCCGAGGCGTGGTCGGTGACCACCGCCAGCCGCCAGCTGCCCTCCGTGAGTGTGTGCAGCAGCTGGCTGATACCGGGCAGCGGAGCCGCGTTTCGCGCCGCCTCCGTCTCATAGCCGGTGAGTACCCGGTCGAGATGGCGGATCTGGGCGGAGGTTCCCTGGCGGCCGAGGCTGCGCAGCATTCCCACGGGGTCGGAGGGCGTCTGGTACGCGAGCGGCAGATGCTGGGACAGGGCGGCCTGGATGAGCAGTTGGGAGACGGTCTCAAGGTTCTGTGCGAAGACCCGGCAGAGCAGTCCGTCGAAACTGAACAGCAGGGTGTCGGTCTCCGCGAACAGCTTTTCCAGATCGGAGCCGCGCATATGGCCGGCGAGTTTCGTCTCCCGCACCTGGAGGAAGGACTTGACCTCCGGATAACACGCGTCGTACCAGGGACGGTACGTGGCACAGTGCTTGGCGCCCTCCTCGGAGATGCGGAACTGAGGCACCTCTCCGCCGTCCGGGGCCCGGCGCACCGTCACCAGATGGGCCGGCATGGCGCGTAACTGTTCCGCCGTCGACTGGAGCTGTTCCGCGGGCAGCCACAGCTCCGCCGAACGCAGGGCGTGCAGCAGGGCCAGTACCCGCCAGAGCTCTCTGGGCAGCATGCAGCGGAAGAAGGCGTCCATGCGCTGGGGCAGCGCCGTGACGCGCCGTTCGATCCGCTGGGCCTCCTCCTGCGCCGCGGTGAATCCGATGGCCTGTTCGCCGAAGGAGGCGCCGAAGTCGGCGCTCGCGTTGAAGCCGGCCAGCCGGCGGCGCATCCCTCTGATCCGGACGAGTTCGTGGCCGACGACGCGTGCGACGGTCCCGGCCGGTCGGTGGTGCGCGGCGGCGAGTTGCCGTACTTCGAAGTCGTCCTGGCCCGGCAGGTCGAGGCAGCCCGGCCGTACGTAGTCGTCGATCAGGCGCAGGAAGGGCTCCCGGGCGCGGTGCAGCCGGGCGTGCAGACCGGGGGCCCTGCTCAGATGCCGCTCCAGCTCGGCGACGGAGATGCCGAGTACGGCCGCGACCCGGACCGGCAGTCCGAAGTGCTTGGCGGGGACGATCCCTTCGGTCTCCAGCCGCCGGTAGCTGCGGGGGGACATGCCGAGCCGGGTGCTGAGATCGCTGGCGCGCAGCCCCTTCGCCCTGCGCAGTTCGGCGAGCGTCCAGACGTTCTTGCTGCTGAGGTCCGACAGCTCCAGCGGGGCGATCCCCAGCGCGTGGGCCAGCGCGCTGATGCGCTCCGGGTCCGGACGGCCCCGGCCCTGCTCGTAGGCGTCGATCTGCGCGCTCGTCGTCCCCACCAGCCGCGCGAGTTGGGCCGTGGTGAGCCCGCTGCCCCCGTCCGCACGGATCCGGGCCGCGCGCAGCTTCCCGCCGTCGAACATGACGGCCAGCCCTCTTGCCATCACAACCTCCCCAAGCACGCTCGCCGCGAATTTTAGGGGCACTCCGTGAACGAGAGTGGGGGTGCAGTTTCCCTGGGGCGATGCTGCGATCGGCGGATTCTCCGGTTTAGAGGCAGGATCGCACGTTTGGCAGCCGGTCGAGGGCGGCACATTACTTGTCACACGGGAAGCGAACGCCCTGCTCGCAAATATTCAATTGCCAGCCCGGCGCCCACTCCTGTGTCGGTGGGCCCGCATCCCTGTGCCCGAACAAGACAACAGGGGATGCGGACCAATGGAAAGCGATCGTTTTGCCGCGATCCACGGGGAAGCTGGTTGGCGTCAAGCCGTTCGGAGGGGCAACTCCTTGGGCTTGTGATCGCCGACCTCCCTCTCTCGTGGGTCCGTTGAGGACGGTCTCATTCCCACCTCCTCCCCTGGTCGGTCCGGTGTTTGATCAGTAGTGATCGACCGGGGAGGCGGCTCCAGCGTACCTATCGAACTCGGGTACGCCGCGCCCCTTCTGCCACCTGCCACAGCGGTCCCTGGTCACCGGGCTGTGGTTTTCCGTGCGTTCATGGGGTCTCTTCGGTCAAAGTCGAGCGCGATCGATAATTCTTCGATCAAATCTGCGATTTATCTGCGGCAGTTCCCGGCGCCACGGCCTTTCCCGCCGCGATTCGATCCGGCCGGGTCCTGGCGGCCCGGCGGGGGGAGTGGCGGAATCGTTACCTTCTGCACTCAGGGGGCCGCGAGGCGGCGGAGAGGGGAACTGTTCATGAACCACGCCGAGTCCATCACGCTGGGCCGGGCCATGCGGCTCGTCGGTGAGCACGGCGACCGGCTCACGGCGGAGACGACCGAGGGGCAACTGCACGAGATCCGCGCGGACATCAAGCGCGCGCTGGCCCTGCTCGACGCGTCCGTGACCACCGTCAAGCCCACCACGCGCTGCCCGGAGCACCCCGCGGGTCCGGTCGACGAGAGCGCGCCGGACCTGTGCCTGCTCTGCGAGACCCGGCGCCGCTCCGCGCGGTACGGCCGGTTCGGGCAGGGGGGCGCGCCCGCGCCCGTACGGGCCGGGGACGGGCCGCCGTCGCGCGTCCGGTCCAGTTACGGCATCAGGGACGAGCGCCCGGGGCCGCAGGAGCGCTGGATTCCGGAGATGTGGAACGGGCGGCACTGGCAGCTGTGCGGCACACCCCGCCGCAGCCGGCGGGACGCCGAGTCGTACCTCACCGCCGAGCACGCGCGGCCCATGGGCGCGTCCGCGCACCGGCTCGTACACGCCTTCACCGAGCATGTTGTCGTACGGGTGTGGGGCGGGCCGGCCGCGGAATGACCGGTCCGATCCGGTCGGTCTTGAGCCGGGGCCGATGCTTATGCCGTCGCTACGTCGACCGCGCTAAGGTCCGTGAGCTGTGACAGTGGCCCTCCCTTCGGGAGGGCCGTGCACGCGCGTAGAAAAGCGCCCCCGGCAGGACTCGAACCTGCGGCCAAGTGCTTAGAAGGCACCTGCTCTATCCACTGAGCTACGGGGGCCGGTGTGTGTGGCGACCTCGGTGGCGCGGAGCGCGACGCTGGGCTCCGTGACCTTTGCCGGGTCAAGGATAGGGCTCCGATCACCCTGCCCCGGCTGCTTCGCGTGCGTGGCACGTTGTGGAGGTTCAGTGAAGCGAACCGATAGTCGCAGGTAGGTGCGGATTACGCATCGCTTTTCGCCTCGCGCGCCCCGGGTGTTGTGCACTCGTTATGCCTGCGCCCCACTCGTCCCGTCTGTCCCGAAGCGTGACCGGCGCGCAGAGAGGGCTATACGCTTCAAAAAGGCGCCAAAATTGGGCATTCTTCGCATGTGGTGACCTTGGATGTACGGCCCCAGCTGATCGACGCACTCTCCGCACTGCGCGACCGTGTCGCCGCCGTGCGTCTTCCCCTGCCGCTCGCGGGTGCGCCGCGGGCCCGGCAGACCCGGGCCGAACTGCTGGCGCAGCTGGACGACTATCTGCTGCCCCGGCTCCGCGACCCCGAGGCTCCGCTGCTCGTCGTGGTGGGCGGGTCCACCGGGGCCGGGAAGTCCACGCTGGTCAACTCCCTTGTGGGACGGCGGGTCAGTGAGGCGGGCGTGCTGCGCCCCACCACCCGCACCCCGGTGCTGGTCTGCCATCCCGACGACCACCACTGGTTCGCCGGGATGCGCGTCCTGCCGGACCTCACCCGCGTCTGGCTGCCGCACCAGGAGGACGACCGCGGCACGGGCGGCGACGGGACGGGCGACGACAGGGAGGGCCACGACGGGGCGGGCGGAGACGGGACGCCGCCGGAGCGGAACACCCTCCGGATCGAGACCGCCGCGACCCTGCCCCGGGGGCTCGCACTGCTCGACGCGCCCGACATCGACTCGCTCGTGGTGGACAACCGGCTGCTCGCCGCCGAGTTGATCTGCGCCGCGGACGTGTGGGTGATGGTCACGACCGCCTCGCGGTACGCGGACGCCGTGCCGTGGCATCTGCTCCGTACCGCCAAGGAGTACGACGCGTCCCTGGTGACCGTCCTCGATCGGGTGCCCCACCAGGTGCTCGACGAGGTCTCACGGCAGTACGCGGCGCTGCTGACCCGGGCCGGACTCGGCGACGTACCCCGGTTCACCATCCCGGAACTGCCCGAATCGGCGGGCGCCGGGCGCGGGCTGCTGCCCACCACCGCCATCGCGCCGCTGCTCGCCTGGCTCGCCCACCGGGTGCGGGATCCGGCGGCCCGTCAGCAGGCCCTGGTGCGTACGGCGGCGGGGGTGGTCGACTCGCTGAACGTACGGATGCCGGAGCTGGCCGGCGCGGTCGCCGCGCAGTACGCCGCCGCCGTACGGCTGACGGGAGCGGTGGAGGACGCGTACACGGCCGAGGGCGAGCGGGTACGCGGTCAGCTCCGGCGCGGCGCGGTACTCGCCGGGGACGCGCGGACCCGGTGGCGCGGCCATCCCCGGGACAGCTCGGCGCGCGAGCTGCTCGACTCGCTGGTGGAGAGCCTCGGCGCGCTGCTCCAGTGCGCGGTGGCCGCCGCCGACGAGCGGGTCGAGGAGGCGTGGCGGCGCGAACCGGCCGCCGGGGCGCTGCCCGTACCGGCTCAGGACGGGGAGGCGGCGGAACGGGTCGGGATGGCCGTACGCCGCTGGCGCCGCGTCCTGGAGGAGCTGGCCGAGGAGGAGGTACGGCAGCTCGAACGCGGCGCGGCGCCCGACGCCGAGACCGTGGCCGCGCTGCTGGCCGCCGCCCTGCTCGGCGGGCGGCGCGCGCGGGCGGCGGGCGAGCGGCTCGCGGAGCGGGTCGGGGCGCAGAGCGCGCTGCGGCTGCGCGACCGGGGCGGCGAGCTGGTGACGACGTACATCGACCGCGTCCTGCACGGGGAGCGCGACCGGCGCCTGGCTCCTCTGGACGCTCTCGAGGTGAGCCCGGAACCGCAGGCCGAGTTGATCGCGGCCCTGTCCCTGCTGCAGAAGGAGAGGTGACCGAGATGGCTGAATCGCCGACTGGGGCTGCTGAGGCGGCCGGAGTGGCCGGAGTGGTCGAAGTGTCCGAAGAGGTCAACGAGATCAAAGTGGTCAACGAGACCGAAGCGGCTGACATGGCTGACGTGGCTGACGTGGTGGTCGGGGCCAAGCGGTCCGGCGACGGCTGGGACGACGGCTTCATCGCCCGCCGCGCCACCGAAAGGTCCACCGGGAAAGCC
This sequence comes from Streptomyces sp. NPDC093109, assembly GCF_040701725.1. Lineage (NCBI taxonomy): Bacteria > Bacillati > Actinomycetota > Actinomycetes > Kitasatosporales > Streptomycetaceae > Streptomyces > Streptomyces sp. NPDC093109. Next base: position 70,181 of record NZ_JBFBEZ010000005.1, on the reverse strand, counting down.
ACCGACAAGGCCGCGGAGAAGGCCGCTCTGGAGACCCTGGCCGCTCTGGAGGCCCTGGGGACGCCGACCGCCCCGGCGGCCCCGGAGGTCCCCGACGAGGAGAGCGGCGCGCACACGCCCATCGGCGGCGCGTACGGGGGCAGGCTGCGGATCCGGCTCGACGCGCTCGGCGAGCTGGTGGGGCTCTCCCGTACCCGGGTCGAGGGCGCCGTACTCGCCGAGGCGGGACGGGTGCTGGACGAGGCGTCCGCCCGGCAGCGGCTCTCCGCGCGCCACACCGTCGTCGCCATCGCGGGCGCGACGGGCAGCGGCAAATCGGCGCTGTTCAACGCCCTCGCCGAGGTGCCGATCTCGGAGACGGGCCTGCGCAGGCCCACCACCTCCGCCCCCATCGCCTGTATGTGGTCGGACGGCGCGGCCGGGCTGCTCGACCGGCTCGCGATCCCCGGGCGGCTGCGGCGCAGGCCGCTGGCCGGCGGCGACGGTGACGAGGAGCTGGCGGGGCTCGTCCTGGTGGACCTCCCCGACCACGATTCGGCCGTCGTCCGCCACCGCGAACAGGTGGACCGGGTGCTCGCGCTCGTGGACGCCGTCATCTGGGTCGTCGACCCCGAGAAGTACGCGGACGCCGCGCTGCACGAGCGCTATCTGCGCCCGCTCGCCGGCCACGCGGAGGTCACGTTCGTCGTCCTCAACCAGATCGACCGGCTGCCCGGCGACGCCGCCGACCTGGTGCTGGACGATCTGCGCCGGCTGCTGGACGACGACGGGATGGCCCTCGGCGAACACGGCGAGCCCGGCGCCACGGTCCTCGGGATCTCCGCGCTCACCGGCCAGGGCGTGGGCGAACTGCGCGAGCTGCTCGGCCGCTTCGTCCAGGGGCGCGACGCGGCGGCACGGCGCCTCTCGGCCGACGTGGACGCGGCGGCGCACCGGCTGCGGTCCGCGTACGTCGCCGAGGGGCGAGCGGGACTCGGCGAACGCGCGCGGGAACGGTTCGCCGACCGGCTGGCCTGGGCGGTCGGCGCGGTCGCCGCCGGTGAGGCGGCGGAGCGCGAGTGGCGCAGGAACGCCGGGCGCGCGTGCGGGACGCCGTGGCTGCGGCTGTGGCGCTGGTACGAGAGCAAGCGCGTCCCCGGCTGCGAGCCCCCGCGGCTCCCGGCCGTCGTCGAGGAGGAGCTGACGGCGCGCCAGCGCGTCGAGCAGGCCGTACGGACGGTGGTGGAGGAGGCGTCCGCCGGGCTGCCCGCGCCGTGGGCGCACTCCGTGCGCGAGGCCGCCGTGAAGGGCGCGGAGGGGCTGCCCGAGGCGCTCGACGAACTGGCGGTGGCTGCGGCGCCCAGCGGCCGGCCGCCGCGCCCGGCCTGGTGGCCCGCCGCCGTACTGGCGCAGGCGTCCATGACGCTCCTCCAGATCTTCGGCGCGCTGTGGCTGGTGGGCCAGATCGTGGGCGTACTGGAGCCGCTGCTGCTGCCGCCGGTGCTGGTGATGGTGGCGGGGATCGTGGGCGGTCCTTTCGTGGAGTGGGCCTGCGGGGCCGCCGCCCGGGGGCCCGCGCGGCGGTACGGGCAGGACGCCGAGCGCCGGCTGCGCGAGGCGGCGGCGGGCTGCGGACGGGCGCGCGTGCTGGACCCGATCTCGGCGGAGCTGATGCGCTACCGGGAGGTGCGCGAGCAGTACGCGACGGTGTCCCGCGCGATCGGGTGACGCGATCGGGTGACGCGATCGGATGAGCGGGATCGGGTGACGCGATCGGGTGAGCGGGATATTCACAACCGACGGGAAATCCACAGGCGTCGGCACATTCTTTCCGTCCGGGCCAGCATGGTCGGGGATCGGCCAATGCGGCCGGACGGGAGGCATGGAAATGAACGACACCATGGTGACGGTGGTGGGGAATGTCGCTACAGGGGTGGAATTCCGGCAGTCGGCCGCGGGCGGAGTGGCGCGTTTCCGATTCGCGGTGCCGGCACGTCGCTGGGACCGGCGCGGCGGCGGCTGGATCGACGGGCCGACGAGCTTCTACACGGTGTGGGCGCGGCGGACGCTGGGGGCGAATCTGGCGGCCTCGGTCGCGGTCGGCGAGCCGCTGGTGGTGCGGGGGCGGCTGCGGGTCAGGGAGGAGGAGAAGGACGGCCGGCGGTGGACCTCGGCGGAGATCGACGCGGTGGCGGCCGGACACGATCTGACCCGGGGGACGGCCGCGTTCAGACGGATGACCTGGAGAGTCCCGCCTCTGACGCAGGGTCACGGCAGGCCGACGCAGGGCCAGAAGGAGGTGCGGGCGGCGGTGGTGATCTCCGGGGGCGAGACCCTCGGTGAGGCACCCGGAACACCCCGTGACGCGGCCCCGACAGCCGTTCCCTGAGCGGGAGTTGTGGAGACTTGTCGATTTTCGTGGGCCGCCTGCATGGATGTGCGGGGTGATCGATAACGATTCCGATTCGGAACGGTTGTCAAGGCATACGGTCGGCGATCCGCGCTTCTTTCCGTCCATAGGATTCGCGAGTACTCACGGGGCACTTGAGTCTGCAGGCGAGGCACACCCCCCACGCGTCGCACGCGAGCGACCTCGCCCGAAGGGGAATTCTTTGTTTTCTTCGATACCCGCGTCATCCGTACGGAGGCGGGGCGCCGCCCGACTCGCTGCCGCGGTTCTTGTCCCGGGTCTGGTCGCGACGCTCTCGCTGGCCGGCGCCGGCTCCGCCACGGCCGACGAGGCTCCGGGGCATCAGGGGGGCGCCGCCGCGACCCTGGACGGACTGAAGACCTACGACACCGCGGTCCTGCACGTGAACGGCGAGGACCAGCGGCTGCCCGCGGGGCTGTTCGAGATGACCGTCGACGGCGGCGGCAGACTCAAGACGTACTGCATCGACATCCACAACCCGACCCAGGACCAGGCCAAGTACCTGGAGACCCCCTGGGACCAGACCTCGCTGGGTGCCAACAAGAACGCCGGGAAGATCCGCTGGATCCTGGAGCACTCCTACCCGCAGATCGACGACCTCGCGGCGCTGGCCAAGAGCGCGGGCAGCGGGCCGCTCACCGACAGGACGGCCGCGGCCGGCACCCAGGTGGCCATCTGGCGGTACTCGGACGGCGCGGACGTCGACGCGGGTGACGCGGCGGCCGAGAAGCTCGCCGACTGGCTGGAGAAGAGCGCCAAGGACTCCGCCGAGCCCAGGGCGTCGCTCACGCTGGAGCCCAGCGCGGTCTCCGGCAGGGCCGGCGAGCCGCTCGGACCCGTCACGGTCCGTACGGACGCCACGGGCGTCACGGTGACGCCGCCCGCCGACGCCGCCGCCAGCGGCATCAGGATCACCGACAAGGACGGCAACCCGGTCACCACCGCCGTCAACGGCACGGAGCTGTACTTCGACGTGCCGGAAGACAGCGCGGACGGCAGCGCCGCGCTCGGTGTGGAGGCGACCACCTCGGTGCCCGTCGGCCGCGCCTTCGCCGGCGTGACCAAGAGCCAGACACAGATCCTGGCCGGCTCCAGCGACTCGACCGTCTCCGCGACGGCGACCGCCAACTGGGCCAAGGAAGGCGCGATACCCGCCGTCACCGCCGAGCGGAACTGCGCCGAGGGCGGTGTCGACGTCACGGCGGCCAACCAGGGCGACGAGCCGTTCACCTTCGAACTCGCGGGCGCCGAATACACCGTCGCGCCGGGCGGGACCACCACCGTCACGGTCCCGGTCGTCGAGGACGAGGCGTACGCCCTCACCGTCACCGGCTCCGGCGGCTTCTCCCGTACCTTCACGGGCGTGCTGGACTGCCTGACCACCGGCGCCCCTGAGCCCGCGAACGAGCCCGAGACCAAGCAGGCGTCCTCACAGCCCCTCCCGGCCTCCATCGGCGGCTCCGCCGAGGGCGGCACGGCGGGCACGGCCGGCACGGGCACCGGCATCGTCACGGGCGCGGGCAGCACCGGCGGCGGTCTCACCGGCGACCTCGCCGAGACCGGCTCCTCCGGCGCCACCCCGGTCATCGCGGGCGTCGCGATCGCCCTCGTCGTCCTCGGCGGCGGCGCGGTCTTCCTCCTCCGCAAGAAGAAGGCGTCGACCGGAACAACGCCCGAGAGTGAGTGATCCATCGCACTGAGCGACGCGATGCAGGCGGGGCCCCCGGACGCGACAGCGCGCCGGGGGCCGTGCCGTTCCCACGCCGGACCGGCGGCGGCCGGGGGTGCCGTATCTGGTTTCCATTGGGGGGTGGACGTCAGGCAGGATGGGGTGTATCTGCCCTCACGCGGCGGAGCCGCACATTGGCCCTTCTCGATTGCCGGACGGTTTCTCTTGGCTGAGTACATCTACACGATGCGCAAGACGCGTAAGGCGCACGGCGACAAGGTCATCCTCGATGACGTGACGCAGAGCTTCTTGCCGGGCGCGAAGATCGGTGTGGTGGGACCCAACGGCGCGGGAAAGTCCACCATCCTGAAGATCATGGCCGGTCTGGAGCAGCCGTCCAACGGTGAGGCGTTCCTGTCCCCGGGCTACACCGTCGGCATGCTCCTCCAGGAGCCGGAGCTCGACGAGTCCAAGACCGTGCTGCAGAACGTCCAGGACGGCGCCGCCGAGATCATGGGCAAGCTCCACCGCTTCAACGAAGTGGCCGAGCTGATGGCGACCGACTACTCCGACGCGCTGCTGGACGAGATGGGCAAGCTCCAGGAGGAGCTGGACCACGCCAACGCGTGGGACCTCGACACCCAGCTCGAGCAGGCCATGGACGCGCTCGGCTGCCCGCCCGGCGACTGGCCCGTCACCAACCTGTCCGGTGGTGAGCGCCGCCGCGTCGCGCTCTGCAAGCTGCTCCTCGAAGCCCCCGACCTGCTGCTCCTCGACGAGCCCACCAACCACCTGGACGCCGAGTCCGTGCAGTGGCTGGAGCAGCACCTCGCCAAGTACCCCGGCACCATCGTCGCCGTCACCCACGACCGGTACTTCCTCGACAACGTCGCCGGGTGGATCTGCGAGGTCGACCGCGGCCGTCTGCACGGCTACGAGGGCAACTACTCCAAGTACCTGGAGACCAAGCAGGCCCGCCTCAAGGTCGAGGGCCAGAAGGACGCCAAGCGCGCCAAGCGGCTCAAGGACGAGCTGGAGTGGGTCCGCTCCAACGCGAAGGGGCGCCAGGCCAAGTCCAAGGCCAGGCTCGCCCGTTACGAGGAGATGGCCGCCGAGGCCGACAAGATGCGGAAGCTGGACTTCGAGGAGATCCAGATCCCGCCGGGTCCCCGGCTCGGCAGCATCGTGGTCGAGGTGGAGCACCTCTCCAAGGCGTTCGGCGAGAAGGTCCTCATCGACGACCTGTCGTTCTCCCTCCCGCGCAACGGCATCGTCGGGGTCATCGGCCCGAACGGCGCCGGCAAGACCACGCTGTTCAAGATGATCCAGGGCTTCGAGGAGCCGGACTCCGGCTCCATCAAGGTCGGCGACACCGTCAAGATCAGCTACGTCGACCAGGGCCGCGGCAACATCGACCCGAAGAAGTCGCTGTGGGCCGTCGTCTCCGACGAGCTGGACTACATCAACGTCGGCCACGTCGAGATGCCCTCGCGCGCCTACGTCTCCGCGTTCGGCTTCAAGGGCCCGGACCAGCAGAAGCCGGCCGGCGTCCTCTCCGGCGGTGAGCGCAACCGCCTCAACCTGGCGCTCACCCTCAAGCAGGGCGGCAACCTGCTGCTCCTCGACGAGCCCACCAACGACCTCGACGTCGAGACCCTGTCGTCGCTGGAGAACGCGCTCCTGGAGTTCCCGGGCGCGGCCGTGGTCGTCTCCCACGACCGGTGGTTCCTCGACCGCGTCGCCACGCACATCCTGGCGTACGAGGGCGAATCCAAGTGGTTCTGGTTCGAGGGCAACTACGAGTCCTACGAGAAGAACAAGATCGAGCGGCTCGGCGCCGACGCGGCCCGTCCGCACCGTGCCACCTACAAGAAGCTCACCCGGGGCTGAGGCGCAGCAGATGGCCCGTCATATCTACAGCTGCCCCCTGCGCTGGTCGGACATGGACGCCTTCGGGCATGTCAACAACGTGGTCTTCCTCACCTACCTGGAGGAGGCCCGGATCGACTTCATGTTCCGGCTGGCGCCGGGCGACGGCTCGCCGTCCTTCGCCGGCGGCTCCGTGGTCGCCCGGCACGAGATCGACTACAAGCGCCCGCTGCTCCACCGGCACGAGCCGGTGACCATCGAGTCCTGGGTGACGAAGATCAACGCCGCGTCGCTGACGATCGCGTACGAGGTCAAGGACCCGGAGACCGAGGACCGGGCCGCCCAGGTGTACGTCAAGGCCTCGACCGTCGTCGTCCCGTACGACCTGGCGGCCGGCCGGCCGCGGCGGATCACCGCGTACGAGAAGGCGCACCTCCAGCAGTTCCTGGACGACGGCAACGGCGACGGCGCCGCCGCCGGTGAAAAGGGTGCTCTCGCGGCATGACGGTGCCTGTGCGAAGACTGGAGTTCGCCGACGCGAGGGAGGCCGCTGACCTCGGCGCCTTCCTCGCCCGGCTGATCCACTACGACCGTGCCGCCGCCGTCCGCCTCCAGGCCGGTGGCGGCGGTGGCGGCGCGGTCGCCGTGTTCGGGCGGCCCGCGTCCTTCGAGGTGCTCGCCATCCGTACGGCCCGGCTCGCCGCGCCGTACGCGCCCGGGGTCCTCGACGTCACCGTCTCCGCCGGGGAACTCCTCGAATCCCTCGACGAGACCGCGGGCGCCGCGACCGTCCCCGGGGCCGTCACCGGGCCGCCCTGGGCCGGGGTGCTGCCACCGCGCGGCGGCTGGCGCCAGGTGCCGGGGCTGCCCGGCGAGACGGAGATCCGGCGCGCGCTGGCTCTGTCCGTCGCCGAATTCCGGGCCCGCGACGAGCGGTTGACGCCCGACACCAGAACCCGCGCGGAACGGGACCGCATCGGCCGGGAGATCTGGTCGCGGACCCTCGGCGACACCGGACTCCCGCTGCGCGCCGTGCACGCGGCCCAGTCACTGGGCTTCCTGCGGCCGGTACGGGCCACGGTGGCGGCCCCCGCCGGCCCGCCCGAGCAGCCGTGGGCGCTCTTCGCGTCCGGCGGCTGGCTGCGGCTGCGCACACCGTACGGCTCGATCGCGGTACGGCGCGCGGGGCTCGGCGCGCTCACCGTCACCCCGGCCTGAGCGCCGGGCCCGGGAGCTGAGCGCGCGAAGCGCCCCGGGCTGTCGTCAGCCCGCCGTGTTGACCATGGAGGCCGCGGCGTACGTCAGGTAGTCCCACAGCTGGGTCCGGTGCTCCTCGGACAGCCCGAGCTCGTCCACCGCCACCCGCATGTGCCCGAGCCACGCGTCGTGCGCCGCCCCGTCCACCGCGAACGGAGCGTGCCGCATCCGCAGCCGGGGGTGACCGCGGTTCTCGCTGTAGGTGCGCGGGCCGCCCCAGTACTGCATCAGGAAGAGCGCGAAGCGCTCCTCGGCCGGGCCCAGGTCGTCCTCGGGGTACATCGGCCGCAGCAGCGGGTCCTGCGCCACCCCCTGGTAGAAGCGGTGGACCAGGCGCCGGAAGGTCTCCTCGCCGCCGACCTGCTCGTAGAAGGTCTGCTCCTGAAGCGTGCCGCGCGGAATCTCGTTCACCCGTCCATGCTCTCAGACGGACCGGCGGAGGTCTCCGGTCCTAGGACCTCTCCCGGGTGTCCCGGGCAGCGGCCCGAGAGCTCGCCTCCGGGGCCGCTACCCGGGACAGTGGACATATGGGCGCACACCGGAATGATCCATACGGCTCCACAGGCTTCACAGGATCCGACGGCTCGGACGGCCCGGACGGTCCGGACGGCTCCGTCGCCGTCGAGGAGCGCGCCGCGCTGGTCGCGGAGATCGCGGCGACCGGCGCCCTCGACGATCCGGCCTGGCGGGCGGCGTTCGAGGAGGTGCCGCGCCATGTGTTCGTGCCGTACTACTTCGTCAGCCGCCCCGGCGGCTGGGAGCGGCTCTGGAGCGGCGACCCGGACCCCGCGCGGCGGGCGCGCTGGCTGCGCGGGGCGTACACGGACGGCCCGCTCGCGATCAGGGTGCGCGACGGCGAGCTGATCTCGTCCAGCAGCCAGCCCTCGCTGATGGCCGGCATGCTGGCGGCGCTGGACGTACGGGACGGGGACCGCGTCCTGGAGATCGGTGCCGGCAGCGGCTACAACGCGGCGCTGCTCGCCCACCGGCTCGGCGACGACCTGGTCACCACCGTCGAGCTTGACCCGGAGATCGCGGAGTCCGCCCGTACCCATCTGGCCACGGCCGGCTACCGGCCCGCCGTCGTCGCCGGTGACGGCGCGCGCGGCTGCCCCGAGCGCGCCCCCTTCGACCGGATCATCGCGACCTGCACCCTGCCGTCGGTGCCGGCGGGATGGCCGGCGCAGTGCCGACCGGGCGCCAGGATCCTCGCGCCGCTCGCCACCGGGCTGATCGCGCTGCGCGTCGGCGGCGACGATCAGGGGGAGGGGGGAGGCGGCGACGGAACGGGGGAGGGGCTCGTGCCGTACGCGGAAGGGCGCTTCCTGCACACCGCCGCCTACTTCGTACCGCTGCGGGGTGGGCCCGAGAGCGGCTTCGGCGCCCGGCCGCCCCTCGGCCGGATGCCCAGGGGCGCGAGCGGGAACGAACTCTTCCGCTTCCTGCTGACGCTGACCGCGGGCAGCCTGGAACCGCGCGAGGCCCTCGCCCTCTGGGAGCGCGAACGCCACCCGGAGCGCGAGCGGTTCGGCGTCACGGTCGCCGGGGACCGGCAGTGGGCATGGCTGGACGACCCGGCGGGACCGTACACCTGGCCGCTCAGTCCCGGCGGATGGTGATTGTCGTCCAGGCGCCGACATGCACCCGGTCGCCGTCCTTGAGCGGGATGGGGACGTAGGGCTGTATCGGGTCCTCGGCGCCGTTGAGCGTGGTGCCGTTGGTGGAGTTCTGGTCGACGACGGACCAGCTGCCGTCCGGCTGGCGCACCAGCACCGCGTGCTGGTGCGAGACGCCCGGGTCCTCCGGCGGCACGGAGAGGTCGATCTCCGGGGACTCGCCGGTGGAGTGCCGGCGGCGGCCGATGGCGACCTGGTTCCCGGAGAGCTGGAGGCGCTGCTCGGGCGAGTACGCGGGCAGATTCAGCCCGGTGGCCTCCGGTCCGCTGCGCTGCATCATCGCCATGAAGTAGTCGCGGTCGGGACCGATGACCGCCGTCCATGTCGCGGGCGCGGACGGCGCCGACGGCATCGGCGGCGGTGGCTGGTACTGCCGCATCGGCTCGGACTGCTGCGCACCCTGCGGCGAGCCCTGTTGGGACTGGTACGGCGGCGGCGCCTGGCCGGGGCCGGGCGGCGGCAGCATCCAGTCGTCGTCGCCCGTCCGCCGCGGCGGTGCCAGCGGCGCGGCCGACTGCTGCGGGAAGGACGGCGGCGGCGGACCGCTCTGCTGCTGGTACGGCGGCGGGCCCTGCCGCTCCGGGGGCGGCTCGGACGCCAGCGGCTCGGCGGGCCGGTTCAGCCGGGAGGGGCTCGAACTCTGGTACTCGAACGGATCCGGCGGCCGGGGCGGCTGCTGCGCCTGGAACCCGGGCGGCAGATTCAGCCCCGGAGGCGGCGCGGGCGGCCCACCGGCGCCGGGGCCACCGGGGCCGCCAGGTCCGCCGGGCATCGGGTGCTGGGGTGCCAGCGGCGTGTACGACGTCGCCGTGTTCGTGAGGAAGTTCCAGCGGCACTCCTCGCAGAACGGCGCCATCGACTCGCGCGGCGTACGGCACTGCGGGCAGAGCTGGGCCTGCATGGTGGCGCCAGGACCGCCACCGGGCCCGGCGCCAGGACCGGATCCGGCCCCGGGAGCCGGTCCGAACCCGGGCGTGGCCGGGTAGCCGTAACCGGACGCGGGCGGCGGGGGAGGCGGTGGCGGCACGGCGCCCGCGGGAGCGCCCTGGCCGGCCATGCGATGGCCGCAGACCTCGCACCAGTCTTCGGAACCCGACTGGTGTCCGTTCGGGCAGGTCGGCATGTCGGCGCTTCCCCCTCTCCTCGTCCGGCCCGCAGGCCGATGTTCTCTCGCGGCTGCCACAGCCGCTGTCGGGTGTACTTCTCGGTGGCTACTTCTTGACGCGAACGGTCTTGGTGGAACGCGTTTCGAGGGTCATCTCGTCCGCATCCGCGACTTTCGCCTTCAGTCGCACAGTACCGGTCGCCGCGTCGACCACGTCCACCACCTTCGAAAGCAATTTCGCGGTATCCGCGTTCCCCGACGAGGCCGCGAGCTGCACGGCGCGCCCCAGCTTCGCCGTCGCGCCGTCGAAATCACCCGACTTACGGGCATTCAGGCCCTCTTGGATGACCAGCGCCAGCTCCGCCTGGCCCGTGTAGTGCGCGACCTGGGGGTTGATGGAGGTGGACGCCGACAGGTCCTCCGTCCACACCGCGCGTACCAGTCCCTGGGACAGCACCTCCGGCGTGCCGCCGCCGGGCGCCGGCAGGATCAGCGAGATCCGCGCGGCGAGCATCTCCTGCCCGATGCCGGCCTCCGGGACCCGTACGCAGACGTGGTAGTCGCGGGACTCGTCCCCCCACGACCCGGTCGGATAGTCCCCGGCGCGCGGTCCCGCCTCCGTACGCCGGGGCGTCAGGTCCTCGACGGTGGGCGCGACCTGCTTGACGAAGGCGATCTCCACCCCGACCGGGGTCCACATCCGCAGCGCCACATCCGCGACCTCCTTGCCCATCGCGTTCGCCATCATGCGGGTGAAGTCCTCGGCCAGGCCCGCCGGATCGGCGACGATGTCGGCGGTGCCGAGCATCGCGGAGGCGATCCCGGTGACCTCCTTGACCTCCCAGTCCGTACCGACACCCCGGGCGTCACAGGTGAACCGGCCCGCGCAGGCGTCCAGCGCCGCCTTCAGATCGGCCGCCGACTCGTGCTCGTTGCGGCCGTCGGTGAGCAGGATCCCGTGCCGGATGGTGACATCGGCCGTGGCCAGCAGCCGGTCGGCCAGCCGCAGCCAGGTGCCGATCGCCGTGCCGCCGCCCGCGCTCAGCGCGCGCAGGGACTGCTTCGCCTGCTCCCTGGTCCGCGCGTCGGCGACCGCCAGCCGGCCACCGCCCGGGTAGACCTCCCGCGCCACATGCGTACCGTCGACGATCGCGAAGGAGACGCCGTCGCGCAGGGTGTCGACGGCGGCGGCCGTGGCGTCGCGCGCGTTGCGCATCTTCGTCGGCGGGTAGTCCATCGAGCCGGAACAGTCCACCATGATCACCACGGCCGCGTCGGCGCGCTGCCCGGGGACGGCCGACGGTCCGCCGGCGGTCGGCGCCAGGGGCACCCCGCCGGTGGTGCCGCCACCGGTGGAGGTGACCGTGACGATCGCGTTGACCTCGCGTCCGCCCTCGGGCAGATACGCGTTCTGGTACACGTCCACGGAGAACCGCGGCACGCTCGACTTGGAGAATTTCGCCATCTGTATCGGCTCCTTGACGCTCCGCGCGGCGGAGAAACGTAGCGGAAAATCAGCGGGACGGGCCATCGGCGGGCCGTACGGTGCTCACACCGTGACGCAGCCGGATCCTGCCCCTCGCGGCGGCAGCGCGAACGGGAGTACGGCCACCGTTACGTTGTCGTGGCCCCCTCCGTCGAGGGCGTGTCCGACCAGCACCTGAGCGGCGTGCAGCGGCCGGAGCGCGGCGTCGGCGGGCAGCGCGCGCGCCATCTCGTCCTCCCCCTCCGCGTAGTTCCACAGCCCGTCCGTGCAGACCACCACGCATCCGGGGCGGTCCGGCTTGAACGACGCGGTGTGCGGGTCCAGTTCGTACGCGTCCGCGCCGAGCCAGCCCGTGATGGCGTGGGCGCGCGCGTCCGCGTACGCCTCCGCCTCGTTCATCAGGCCGGCGGCGACCATCTGCGCGGCCCACGAGTCGTCCTCGGTGAGCCGGGCCGACTGGCACGCGCGGTCGTCCGGCACCCAGTACGCCCGGCTGTCGCCGATCCAGCCGATCACCAGCAGCCCGTTCGCCACGACCGCGCTGACGATCGTGCACGCCGGGGCGTTCTGGTGGTGGTGCGGATCGTGCTCAGGGGTGCCGGGGACCGCCTCGGCCAGGGAGTTGACCGACTCCGCGGCGGCGACGATCGCCTCGTGCATGGCCTGCTGGGGATGCGTACCGTGCTCCAGGGCGGCGAGCAGGCACTCGTTCGCCGCGGCGGCGGCGGCGGCCGACGCCTCGTCCGGGCGGGTCGCGGACGAGACACCGTCGCAGACCACCGCGACCACGGCGGGCGAGCCGTCCGGCAGCGCGGCGGTCGACACGGCGAACGCGTCCTCGTTGCGGTGGTGGCGCAGACCCCGGTCGCTGACCGCGGCCACCGCGCCGAGCTCCTGCTCGATGTGGTCGCGCTCGCGGGGCTGCGCGTGACCGCAGTTCTCGCAGTAGCCGTCCGTGTCGACCCGGCCGGCGCGGCAGGCGACACAGAGCTTGGTGCCGGCCGCGGGGGCCGGGTCGTGGACGGTGGTACGCGGATCGGCCGGTGCCGGTGCCGGTGCCGGTGCCGGTCCCGGTGACGGCGCTGGTGCCGCTGCCGACGCGGGTACGGGTGCGGGTGCCGGCGCGGGCAGCTCGAAGTCACCCGAAGGGGACGGGATCCGGGTGCCGTCCGAGTCCAGTCCCGGCACCTCGTCGGGCAGATGGACGGGTACGGGCGCGCCCGAGCCGTCCGCACCGGTGACCGCCGGCCACTCCACCCCGGCGGCGGGCGCCGTCGGCTCCGGGCTCGTCATGACCAGGGTGGGCTGGTCCCCGGGACGCGGCGCGGCGGTCGACAGGTCGTAGCCGCACACCCCGCAGAACCGGTCGCCGGATTCCAGCGGCTCCGTGCAGCCGGGGCAGGTCGGCGCCGCGGCCGACCGGTTCTTCTGGGACATCAATCACACCCACGTCCGGGGGCGGAAACGGTTGGCCCGCTCCACCAGTTCGATCCTCTCCTCGCCGCGCTGAGCGAGCCGGGCAAGCACCCGGTACGAGCGTTCCAGTCCGAAACGCAGGCCGCGCTCGTCCAGTTCACTGCCGAGCAGCAGCGCCTGCGCGGGCCGTACCCCGGGACTACCGGAGAGTACCCAGTCCAGAGCCGTGCCCAGTACCTCCGTCGACAACTGCTCGCGCCGCACCGCGTCAAGACCGAACTGCCCGAGCGCGGAGACCTGGTGGGCCGCCGCCGTCAGATCGTCTATCAGGGCGGGCTCGGGGACGGCCCCGGGAGCGCGCGGCGCGGGCACGGCCTGCTGGAGGCCGCGCTGCCGCAGCCGCGCCCGTACGGCGGCGACCCGGGCCGCCGTGTAGTGGATCGACGACTCGGGCACGGACTCCAGGGACCGTACGGCGCCGACCCGGTCACCGGCGGCCAGCTGCACCCGGGCGAGCCCGAACGCGGCGCTGACATAGCTCGGATCCGTCGTCCAGACGAGACGGTAGTACTCCGCCGCGTTGTCGAGCTGCCCGAGCACCTCGGCGCACACCCCCAGCGCCAGCTTCGGGGCGGGCTCGCCGGGGAACGCGTCGTAGACCGCGTCGAAGGAGAGCGCCGCCGTCTCGTGGTCGCCCGTCGCCAGCGAGAGCACGGCCCGGTACCAGACGATCCGCCAGTCGTCGGAGTGCTCCTCCTCCAGCGCGTCCAGCACCCCGGTGGCGGAGGCGGGGTCGGCCATCTCCAGCCGGGCGCGCAGCTCGCGCAGCCCGCGCTCCACCGACTCGGCGGGCGCCGAGGCCAGCGCGGCGAGCAGGTCGGCGGGCGCGGAGGCCATCAGCCCGGCCAGGAAACCGGCGTTGGGATCGGTCGGATCGACCAGCGGTACGGGCAGGGCCAGCGAGGTCGCCCGCGCGTCGAGCGCCGCGAGCCGGGGCCCGCCCGCGTCGGGCGCCGCCGTCGTCGCCGCCGGACCCGTATCCGTACCCTCGCCGTCGCCGCCCGTGGTGAGGGCCTTCGGCCGGCCGCCGCCGCCGAGCCGGCCGGCCGGGGCCGTCACCCGCCCGCCCAGCCGCGAGACATCCTCCGTCAGCTCCGCGAACAGCTCGCTGTCCGTCACCCGCAGTTCAGGACCGAACAGTGTCGACAGCGCGGGCCGCGGCCGGCCCGTCTGGAGCGCCACGACCTCCCGCAGCACCCCCGTCAGCTGCTCGGCCATCTCCGGCGCCGAGGAGAACCGCCGGGCCGGATCGGGGTCCGTCGCCCGTACCAGCAGCCGGTAGAACGACTCGTACCGGTGGAAGACCTCGATATTGGCCGGGTCGGGCAGCGAGTCCACGTACACGTTCGTATAGCCCTGGAAGTCGAACGTCAGGACCGCGAGGGTGCGCGCGACCGTGTACAGGTCCGAGGCGACCGAGGGGCCGACCTCGGCGACCTCCGGCGCCTGATAGCCGACCGTGCCGTATATCGCCGCCTCGTCGTCGCCCATCCGGCAGACCGCGCCCATGTCGATCAGCTTGAGCTGGCCCTCGGTCTGGATCGCGTTGTCGACCTTGAAGTCGCAGTACAGCAGGTTCCTGCTGTGCAGATGGCCGAGCGCCTCCAGCGCCTCGATGCCGTACGCGCACGCCTGCTCGACCGGCAGCGGATCGCGCCGCCCGGACGGGGTGCGCCGCTCGTTGGCGATCTCCTTGAGCGACTTGCCGCCGACGTACTCCATGACGATGTAGCCGTCCAGCGAGCCGGTCCGCTGGTCGAGGTGTTCCACGAAGTTGTAGATGCGGACGATGTTGGAGTGCTCGATCTCCGCGAGGAAGCGCCGCTCGGAGATGGCCGCCTCCATGGCGTCCTGGTCACCCGTGTCGAGCAGGCCCTTGAGGACCACCCAGCGGTCCGAGACGGCCCGGTCCATCGCCAGATACACCCAGCCGAGACCGCCGTGGGCCAGACACCCCAGCACCTCGTACTGCCCGTGCACGACATCGCCCTCGTACAGCTTCGGCACGAACGAGTACGGGTGCCCGCACTTGGTGCAGAACCCTTCCGTACGGCCGGGACGGTCCCCGCGCGCCCGGCCCACCGGCGCCCCGCAGTCCGAGCGCGAGCAGTACCGCTTGCGCTCCGGCACCTCCGGGTTCGTCATGACGGCGCCGCGCGGATCGGGACGCGGCACGTCCGGTACGGCGACCAGGCCGGCGCCCAGCCGGTTGCGCCCCGAGGAACCGGTCGACGAACCGGAGCTGCGGACCGACACCGACCGCGTCGACACCTCCCCGGACAGCGCGCGCGACAGCCGCCCCGAGACCGAACGCCGGGACGTGGACGAGCGCGAGGACGCCCGGGAGGAGGCGCGCGACGAGGACCGCGACGAGTCCCCGCTCCCCGAACCCCGGGCGCTCGCCCGGCCGGAACCGCCGCTGTTGCCGCCGCTCGTCAGGCCGGTGGGCGGCGAGGACAGCCTCCCGTCGGGCGCGACCACGGGAGCGAGACCGCAGGTGTCGCAGTACAGCTCACCGCCGCCCATGTCCTCGTACGAGCCCTCGCAGCCGGGGCGCTGACATGTGTTCGTCCCGCTCATCCGTCCCCCCGCTCACTCTCTGTTCTCCGGGCCGTTCTCCGGGCCGCGTTCACGCGCCGGCCCCCCTGCCGCCCGGACCCGGCCCGCGCGGGACCAGGATCTCCGCCGCCGCGCGCTGGTAGCGCAGCACCGCCTCCTCCGCGACGCGCAGATCGCACGGCGCGCTCCACAGCATCCGGCGCGCCGCGTCGTACCGCTCGATCAGCACCGGATCCTCGGCCATGCCGTGCCGCGCCACCTTCGCCTTGTACGCGTCCAGCCGGCCGCGCAGCTCCGCGCGGACCGCGAGCGGCGCCGTGACCGCGGTCAGGGACTCGCGGGCCCGCAGCAGCTCGTCCTCAGCGTCGCGCTCCAGCGACTCGAGCAGCGGCGACAGACGGTGCCACTGGGCGTGCCTGCGGTACTCCGCGGCGGTCGACAGCCGCTCCTGGAGGGACGTCAGCGGACCGCTGACGGCGGGCACCTCGGACGCCGCGATCTTCGCCAGCACCTCGCCGCGCGCCGACCTGGCCTCGGTCAGCGTGCGGTCCGCGCGCGACAGCACGTCGCGCAGGCGCAGCAGCCGCTGCTCCGAGTCCTGGCGCACGTACAGCACCGCCTCGATCTCGCGCCGCACCTCCTCCAGGGCGAGCGCCGCGCGGTCGTAGCGCTCGGTGTCGGGCCGGCCGCCGCCCGGGGCCGAACTCCCCGCCGCGGGGCGCCAGAACGCCAGTGGATCGGAGACCACCTGCGCGCGCAGCGTGGCCAGCTCGTGCGTGATCGCCTCCAGATCGTCGCCCGCCGGATGCTCCCCGGGCCGTACGCCCACGGAGTGCGCCAGCGACAGGGTCCGCCGCAGCTCGGCCGCGAGCAGATCGATCCGCGCGGGCAGCGCCGACCACACCGCGTCCGCCGTCACGACCATGTCCAGCGAGGACGCGTACAGCTCGTTCATCCGGGCGACCAGCTCCGCGAGCGTGAAGTGCTCGGAGAGCAGGGCCGGGCTCCCCGGCGACGCGGGCCCCGCCGCGCCCGCCACCGTGACCCCGCGCCCGCGCAGCGTCTCGGTCAGCTCCACGAGATCGTCCCGGCTGGGCCAGCGCCGCCGGGCCCGGGTCTCCCTGGCGCCGTGCAGCGCGGCCGTATAGCTGTCGAAGTACGTCCACAGCCGGGCGATCGACCGCTCGGCCACCGCCCAGCGGTCCCTGGTGGTGCCGGTCAGCTCGGCGCCTTCGAGGAGCCTGCGGCCCGCGTGGTCCTGCAGGGCGAGCAGCGAGGTCTCGATGGCCTCGTGCTCCGCTTCCAGGCGCGCCAGAGCCCGGTCCGCCTCGTCCCGGTCCATCACCGGTACCGGCGGTCTCGCCGTCGCGTCGGGGAAGGAGCCCGTGCCGCCCATCGATCACCTCTCCGCTCTGCTGTCCACCGATCCCGCGAGCCGCCGGCGCCCTCCCCGGTCAGCCGGCCTTGTAGTACGCCTTCGGCGGTCCGGTGAGCCCCGGCAGCCCCTCCGCCAGCCACTTCCGGTACGACACCATCCAGGGGCTGTTGGCCCCGCCCTCCCGGTACTTCTCCAGCGCCTGGTTCACCCGGGCCGTCAAGTCCGTGTTGGTGAGCTTGGCGGCGACTCCGTAGTACTCCATCTGGAACTGCTCGCCCACCCGCTCGATCGCCGGGTCCTGCGCCATCAGCCCGGCGGCCAGCGAGTTGTCCGTCAGTATGGCGTCGGCGTCGCCCAACTGGAGCCGCACCAGGCAGTCCAGCTGATTGGGCACCGTCAGATTGTCGGACGCCGTGCCCTGCGGATCGGCCTGGAGCTTGTTGTACGCCGTCGAACCCTGCGCGGAGCAGACGCGCTTCTTCTTCAGCGAGTCGTCGTACCCCGTGATGTCCGAGCCGATCGGGGCGAGCAGCTGCAGCCCCGTCGCGAAGTAGGCCGTCGAGAAGGCGACTTCCTTCATGCGCTCGCAGTTGATCGACATCGTCCTGACGACCAGGTCGACGGTGCCGTCCTCCAGCGCGGCGACCCGCTCGCCCGTGGTGATCGCCCGGAACGTGATGGCGTTCCGGTCGCCGAGTATCTCCTCGGCGACCGCGTGGGCGAGATCGATGTCGAAGCCCTCCAGCTCTTTGCTGAGCGGATTGCGGTAGCCCCAGCGGTAGCTGCTCTGGTCGATGCCGACGATCAGCCTCGGGACCTTGCGGGCCTTGATCGCCTTTATGGCGTCGCCGTCTTCGGACGAGGGCTCGACCCTGCTGCGCTGCGGCTCGCAGTCGTCCGCCGCGGCCGGCACCGCCGTGGAGATCCGCTCCGGGGCATAGTCCTCCCCGTCCGCGACGGAGGACAGCGGCAGCAGCGCCAGTGTCCCGGTCAGTACGCAGGCGGCCACCATCGCCGAGACCCCGCCCCAGCCGCGGAACCTGCCGGACGGGCGGAACCTGCCGGACGGACGGAGCCCGCGGATGCGGCGGAGCCTGTCCATGGAAGTCATCCCTCCCCCTCTCACCGGTATTCCGAAAGCCTGCGGCCGATACCCAGGACGGCCCCCGCCGCCGCCGCCAGGGCCAGCGCGCCGGCCCCGATCGCCAGCCCGTTCAGCGCCTTCCGGCCGTCCGAGGCGAACGCGCTGAACTCCGCCTGCTTCTTGCCGAGCGAGACGTCCAGCGCGCTCACCACGGCGTCGAAGGACTGGCGCGTGGAGTCCGCGCCGCCGATGACCTTCGCCACCGCCGCTCCGTACTCCCCGGCCGCGTCCGCCGTACGTGCCTCTTTGTGGCGCGCGGTCCACTGCGCGACCGAGGCGCGCGCCGCGTCCACCCGCTCGCCCTCCGCGCCGTTGTCGGCGAGCCGCCGTGCGCTGTCGAGCGCGGTGCTGAGTCGTGCCATCGCCGTTTGGTAATCCATCTCGTACTTGTCGTGCTTGCGGTCCGGGGTGAGGACCGAACCCAGTGCGACCATGGTGAGGTTCTCATTGGCGCGCGCCTTGAGCGACTCGATCCGCGCGTCGTTGAGGACCTTCAGGGACGCCTGACCGTGTGTCTGCGCGCTCTTCAGGTCCATCCGCGCGAAGGTCTGCCCGGCCGCCAGCCACACCAGCAGGACCACGGAGGCGGTGGTCGCCGCGACCAGCCCCTGGTTGAACACCCGGTTCGTCCGGCGGAAGTTGCGCCGCTGCGTCCAGAGGAGCGCGGTGAGCACCAGCATCCCCAGCGCCAGCGAGACGAACGGCCACCGCCGCGCGTCGTCGCTGTCCGCCGCGAGCCGGTCCGTCTCCGCCGCGTACAGCTTCTCGGCCGCGGGCAGTAGATCATTGGTCATGCGCTCGTTCGCGTACCGCAGATAGCCGCCACCCAGCGGCAGGCCCTGCCGGTTGTAGGCGCGGGCCTGTTCGATCAGACCCGTATAGACGGGCAGTCCCTTGTTGAGCTCGGTGATCTGACGGCCCGACGTGCTGGCGCTGTCCGTGTGGGTGGCCGCCTCGATCAGCAGCTTGGACGCCCGCTCGATGTCTTCCTTGTACCGGTCGCGGAACTCGGCGGGCTCCGGCGCGCCGGACAGGAAGGCGCTCGCCGCGGACGTGTCGGCGTCGGCCAGCGAGCTGTAGATGTGCGCCGCGTCCACGCTCAGCGTCTGACTGCGGTTCACCACGTTGTCCGCGGCGGAGAAACGGTCGGAGACCTCCCACGCCGTGACCGCGCCGAACGCCACGACCAGCAGGGCCAGGGCCGCGCCGATGATTCTCAGCCGGCCCGGCTCCGTCGTCGCCGCAGCGCGCAGCCGGTCCCTGGTCTCCGTCCACGCGGCGGCCCGCGCGGGCGGTTCCGTCGGCGGGGCGCCGGGCGGGGGGACGGCCGGGGCGGGCGCGTGCGTCGGAGCCGGCGGTGGCGCGGTGCGCACATTCGGCGGGTATGTCACGTGGCCTCCCCCTCGGTCGTTCGACGACGGCCCGCCTCCCGCGGGTCTGGGGAGAACTCCCGGCCAGCAGTATGACCGCAACGACCGTCAACCACATCAGGCTTGACTGGATCTTGTACGTATCACACGGGCACGGCTCCTGTTCTCCCCACCATGAATACGCCCCGGCCCTCATGATCGGTTCCCCGGCAGGCCGTTCTTACGCGTACGGATGAACCTCCCCGCGGGCAGCCCGGATTACCCCCTGATTTCCGCGTAATACCCCGCCGGCCGGGTAGTGGCGCGCACGTCCGCCCCCGCCGCCCCTGCTCCGGGCGAACCCGCTACTTCGCGAGCGTCGGACCCGGTGGGATCGGCGCCGTCGCAAGCGACTGCGGCGAGGTGGGGCTGGCCAGCGCCGAGGGCGCCGAGACGCCCGCCGACGAGTCGGTCTCCACCGCGGGCGCCACCGCGGGGCCGGCCCCGACCAGCTGGATGCCCGCCTCGTCGAGGGCGCGCTTGACGCGCCAGCGCAGCTCCCGCTCGATGCCCTTCGCCTGGCCCGGCATCGTCTTCGCCGAGACCCGTACCGTCGCCGCTTCCAGCGTCACGGAGTCGAGGCCGAGTACCTGGACAGGACCCCACAGCCGCTCGTTCCACGGGTCGTCCTTGGCGAGGTTCTCGGCGACCTCCGTGATGACCGTGCGGACCCGCTCCAGGTCCTCCGTCGGCCTGACCACCACATCGACGTCGGCCGTGGCCCAGCCCTGGCTGAGGTTGCCGATCCGCTTGACCTCGCCGTTGCGCACGTACCAGATCTCGCCGTGGTCGCCGCGCAGCTTCGTGACCCGCAGCCCGACCTCGATCACCTCGCCGGAGGCCACGCCCGCGTCGATGGTGTCCCCGACGCCGTACTGGTCCTCGATGATCATGAACACGCCGGAGAGGAAGTCGGTGACGAGATTGCGCGCGCCGAAGCCCAGAGCCACGCCCGCGACCCCGGCCGAGGCCAGCAGCGGGGCCAGATTGATGTTGAGCGCGCCGAGCATCATCAGCGCCGCCGTGCCCAGGATCAGGAACGACGTCACCGAACGGAGCACGGAGCCGATCGCCTCGGAGCGCTGCCGCCGCCGTTCGGCGTTGACCAGCAGACCGCCCAGCGCGGAGCCCTCGACCGTCTGCGCGCCGCGGTTCATCCGGTCTATGAGCTTGGTCAGCGCGCGCCGGATCACCCGGCGCAGCACCAGCGCGATCACCAGGATCAGCACCATGCGCAGCGAGACGCTCAGCCAGGTGGCCCAGTTCTCCTCCACCCAGCTCGCGGCGGCGCTCGCCCGGTCGGCCGCCTCGTTCAGGGTGACGGGGTCGGACGACGGGGTCGGGTCGGCTGCGCTCGGCAGGGCGGACCAGGACACGACGGAAACCTCCAGATATCGCCGGGCTGGCCAACCACACTAACGGGGCAGTGCGCGCCCACCGGCGCCGTGAGCCTCCGGAGAGACACTCCTCACGTGCTCCTCGCGCCGGAGCCGTAAGGGCCCTACGGGCCTTGTGCGGGCCGGTCCGCGGCCCTCCGGGGGAGCCGTGTGGGCGAAAACACCCCGAGCCCGTTACCTGGACGTGGTGGCGTTTCGGCCTCGCATAAGGGGAGACTGGAGCAGATCGTCACGGCACGAAGCCACGTGCCGCCGGCGTACAAGGAGGCATCCGTGCCGCATGTCCTGGTCCTCAACGCGTCGTACGAGCCCCTCGGCGTCGTACCGCTCCGCCGCGCGCTCGTCCTCGTTCTGGAGAACAAGGCCCTCTGTCTTGAGGAATCCGGCGCCTTCATGCACAGCGAGACCCGTGTCATCCCCGCGCCCAGCGTCGTGCGGCTGAAGCGTTTCGTGCGGGTGCCCTACCGGGGGCCCGTTCCCCTCACCCGCCGCGCGCTCTTCGCCCGCGACGGCGGGCGCTGCATGTACTGCGGTGGCGTCGCAACCAGCGTCGACCACGTCATTCCGCGCAGCCGTGGCGGGCAGCACGTGTGGGACAACGTGGTGGCCGCCTGCCGCCGCTGCAACCACGTCAAGGCCGACCGGCACCTGCGCGAGCTGGGCTGGCGGCTGAACCACCAGCCGGCGCCACCGTCCGGACTGGCCTGGCGGATCATCGGCACCGGTCACCGCGACCCGCGCTGGATGCCATACCTGCAACCGTACGGAGCGGAGGACGCCGTGGCCCGGATCGACGGAATTTCCGCCTAGGGGCCTTCTTTTTTTGGCGCTTTCCCGGCCCGAGGGGGCGGTTCCCGCGGAAATGTCCCGCGGGGCCGCCCCTCCGGCCGTCTCACGGCTGCTTCGGCTGCCGCTTCGACTGCTTCGCCACCGCGTACGCCTCCACCGAGTACAGCGAGTAGCCGAACCGCGTCGCGCGCTCGTCGCCCTGGATCCGGACGAACCCGGCGTCCTTGGCGTCCATCCCGATCACCTCGCGCCCGCCCTTGCCGTTCGTGACCGTCGCCGCCGTACGCCAGGTGCGGCCGTCGGCGGAGACCTGGACGCGGTAGCGGCTCGCGTACGCGTCCTGCCAGCGCAGCACCAGCCGGCCCACCCGCGCGGGCGCCGCCAGCTCCAGCTGCACCCAGGCGCCGTCCTCGGCCGGTGACGACCAGCGGGTGCCGGTGTCGCCGTCGACGACCGCCGAGGCCGGGAAGTCCGGGGTCTCGTCCCCGGAGGACGTGGCCGTGGCGGTACGGGCGAGATCCGGGCCGCCGGTGAGCGGGATGGCGCGCACCGTCAGTGTGCGCTCCTCACCACCGAAGGCGAGCGGCACCTCGTACGTGCCGGACGGGGTGCCCTCGGGGATGCTGACCTCGACGGGAACCTTCGTACGGGAACCGCGCGGCACGGTCGCCTCCTTGGGCGCCGTCACCCGGATGCCGGACGGCGCCTTCGCGGTGAACGCGCCCTTGACCTCCTTGGAGCGCAGCGAGGCGAGGCGCGCGTCGACCTTCTCCGGCTTCCCGCCGATCTGCGCGACCGTCTCGTCCGCCGCCAGATCGATCCTGGCCTCCGGATCGTCCGCGTACCAGGGCACGACCCGCCGCAGGGACGGGGCCTTCGCCGCGGCGCCGCCGGCCGCCGCCGCGGAGCCCGCCGCGCCGGCCCAGACGATCCGTACCGCGTCGACCGGCAGCCCCTTCGTGTCCGACTCCGTCCAGCCGCTCGCCGAGAGCTTCCCCACCGGCCGCCAGCCCTGCCCGGGCACATGCGCCTCGACGGTCGCCCCCGCGCCCGTGCCCGGCTCGGTCATCGTGTTCAGGGTCTCGACGGGCCGGGGCCTGCCCAGGCTGACGGTGTAGGTGCGGCCCGCCTCCGTGGTGTCCCTGGTGACGCTCTGCTCCTTGACGCGGTCCGCGCCCGTCCAGCCCGCCGCCTCCTTGACTGCCCGGTCCAGGAACGGCCCCAGGACGCCCTTGCCGACCGTGACCCGGCTCGCCGCCGCGGCCTCGCGCAGCGGCTCCAGCGCCACCGAGTGCCGCCAGGCGACCGCGCCGTCGCCGCCGTCCTGCGCGCGCAGCGCGTCGACGGCCAGCTCGCCCGCCTCGCCGTAGCGCGCGAGCTGGTCGAGCCACGGCCCGATCTCGTCGTCCAGCCGCCCGCCGGCCACCCCGGCGAGCCGCTCCGGCGCCTCGCGCATCACCGTGAACGCGGCCCGCAGCCGCTTCGCCGCCGTGCCGCGCGCCGCCGCGTCCGTCGTCGTACGGGACCGCCAGAAGTCCGTCAGCAGCGGCTTCAGATACGCGGACTCCGAGGTGTCGAGGATGGACGACGCGTCGTTTCCGGCGAGCGCGCGCAGCGCCTCGCGCGCCTTGGCGTCGCCGCCCGCGAGATCGTTGATCGCGGCCCGCCAGGACTCCTCCGGCTCGTAGCCGCGCGGATTCCAGGCGTAGTCCGCCGCCGTGAACAGCGGGATACGGGACACGACCGCCTGCTCCATGGCGTTGGCGAGCAGCGCGACCGAACCGGCGGCGACGGCCGGCTCCCGGCCGGTGTACGGGCCGAGGAAGATCCGGCTCTGGTCGTAGTCGTTGACCGGGTAGTTGTCCACGGTCACCAGGGGGCGCTTGAACGCGTCGCGCGCCCCCATCAGCTCCTGGCCGGTGATCGTGCGCGGCACGACCCCGATCCCGGTCCATGCCACGCGCACCGGCGCGTCCAGCGCGTCGGCGAGCGCCGTGCGGTACTCCGTCACACCGTCCTGGTAGTACTCGGTCGGCATCACGGTCGGCGGCTCCGCGCCCGGGTGCCTGGCCTCCAGATGCGCCGCCACCGCGTTCGCCACCGCGGCCTGCGCGCGGGCGGCGGCGGCCGGCCCCGAGCCGTAGGTGTTCGCGTCCTGGGCGCAGTGCCACTCCGTATAGCTGACGTCCTCGAACTGGAGCTGGAAGGAGCGCACGCCCAGCGCCCACATCGCGTCGATCTTGCGGGTCAGCGCCCTGACATCGCTCTCGGCGGTCATGCACATGGCCTGGGCGGGGGAGACGGCCCAGGCGAGCGTCACATGATTGCGCCGGGCGCGCTCGGCCAGCTCGCGGAACTCGGCGCGCTGCGCGGCCGGGTACGGATCGCGCCAGCGCGCCTGCCGGTACGGGTCGTCGCCGGGCGCGTACAGGAAGCGGTTCTGCTTCGTACGCCCCATGAAGTCCAGCTGCGCCAGCCGCTGTGTGTGGGTCCAGGGCTGCCCGTAGAACCCCTCCGCGGTGCCGCGTACGGCCGTGCCCGGCCAGTCGCGCACGGCGACCCCTGGGACGCTGGCGGATCCGCCGGCGCCCTTCTCTCCGTCGCCCTCTCCGTCGCCGTCCTTCTTTCCGTCCTGCCCCTGCCGCACGATCAGCTGACGCAGCGTCTGGGTGGCGTGGAAGAGGCCGTCGTCGCCCATGCCGTCCAGGGCGATGGTGCTCCGGCCGTCCACGGCGCCCACGGCGAGCCGGTAGCCGCCGGCGGGCAGATCACTCTGCGCGGGCGCGCGAAGGGCGCGCAACGCGTCGCGCGCGCCGGTGCCGCCGGCGAGTATGACCGGCTCCGAGCCGGGCGGAGTGGCCGAGGTGGCGGCGGTACGGACCGTACGGACCCCGGCCGCGCGCAACACGTCCGCCAGCTCCTCCACGGCGTACGCGTCGGCACCCGCGCCCGCCACGACGGTCACCTCGTCGCCGAGCTGTACGGTCCGCCCCGCCGCCTTGATGGTCTGCGGCCGGGGCCAGACGGAGGGCAGGTCCGACTGCCCCGCGCGGTCGGGGGTGTCGGGCGTATCGGGCGTGCTGGCCGACGGCGACCCCGGGTCCCGGGGGGCGGCGAGCGCGCCGGGCGCGGCGCCGAGAAGGCCCCCGATCACCGCGACCGCGACGGCGGTCGCGGTCCGCTTCCTGTGCCCGAACTGCATTGCCTGGCTCCCCTCCTGCTGCTTGGTCGAGCCAGCGCTGCCTGGTCGGAGCCAGGCGTTCCGGCCGAGCGGCACGAGCCCACCACCCCCGCGGTGAAGGTGTCAATGCGCGTGGCCGTTGTGTCGGATTTGCCCGTTGTGATAGGTAGGACGCACGACCCCGGTCCGGGGAACAGAACAGGACGCGACGCACGTTTACCGGCAGTACGCGTCTGCGGCCACGCCCACTGGGTAGGGCTGCGGTGACCTGTTCCCCCCTCCCCGTCCACCGGAGTCGCCACCATGGCTGCATCCGCATCCGCATCCGCATCCCCATCCGCCGCTTCCGCAGCCACACCGTCCGCATCCACACCGTCCGCACGGCTTCCGCTCTCCGCTCCCTCCCGGCGGACGGGGCCCCTCACCAGCGAGCCCCCGCTCGCCGACGCGGCCCCGCTGACCAGCGAGCCCCCGCTCGCCGACACCGCGCCGCTGACCAGCGAACCGACCGCGCACGGCACGGCGGGCGGCTCCGAGTCCCCGGGCGCCTGACCGACCGTTCGACCTGCTCGACCCGTTCGACCTGCTCGACTGCTCGACTGCCCGACCCGTTCGACCCGTCTGACCGTCTGAACAGGAGTCCGTATGGGCTTGGCCAGGCTCGCCGAGCTGCACGGTGTCGCCACCGCGTACTCACCCTCCCCGGGCGTCACCGTCCCGGTCTCCGACGACACGGTCGTCGGGGTGCTCGCCGCCCTGGATGTCGACGCGTCCACCCCCGTCGCCGTGAGCGACGCGCTGAGCCGCGCCGAGGCCGCCGCCGCGAGCCGCCTGCTGCCCCCGACGCTCGTCCTGTGGTCCGCCGGTACGGAGGAAGCGGTGCCGCCCCCGCTGCCGCCCGCCCTGACCGCCCTCGCGCCCGGCACGACGCTCCGGATCGAGACCGAGCAGGGCGAGTCGATCGAGCTGCCCCGCACCGCGCACGACGACCCCGCCGCCTGGGCACGGCTGCCGCTCGGCGTCCACCGGCTGGCCGCCGAGGCCCCCGACGGCCGCGCCCAGAACGTCACGCTCGTACGCGCCCCCGCGCGCGTGCCCGCGCCGCCCGCCCGTACGCACGGCTTCCTCGTCCAGCTCTACTCGCTGCTCTCCGCCCGCTCCTGGGGCATGGGCGACCTCGCCGACCTCGCCGACCTCGCCGCCTGGTCCGGCCGTACCCTCGGCGCGGGATTCGTCCAGATCAACCCGCTGCACGCCGGCGTACCCGGCGCCCCGGTCGACCCCTCCCCTTACCGCCCCTCCTCCCGCCGCTTCCCCGACCCGGTGCATCTGCGGATCGAGGACGTGCCGGAGTACGCGTACGCGCGCGGCGCCGACCGGGAGCGGCTCGACGCGCTCGTGGCGCGGGCCGCCGAACTGCGCGCGTCCGTCCTCGAAGAGGACGCGCTGATCGACCGGGACGCCGTCTGGGAGCTGAAGCGCGCGGCGCTGGAGATCCTCGCCGCCGTCCCCCTCGCCCCCGGCCGGCTGGCCGGCTACTGGGACTTCCTCGCGGACCGGGGCACGGCGCTGGAGGACCACGCCACCTGGTACGCCCTCGCCGAGGTGCACGGCCCGCGCTGGTCCGAGTGGCCCGCCGGGCTGCGCGACCCGCGCTCCGAGGAGACCGCGGAGGCCCGCGGGCGCCTCCGGGACCGTGTCGACTTCCACTCCCGGCTCGCCTGGCTGACGGACGAACAGCTCGCGGGCGCCTCCCGGGCGGCCAGGGAGGCCGGCATGGCCGTCGGGATCGTCCACGACCTCGCGGTCGGCGTCCACCCCGACGGCGCCGACGCCTGGGCGCAGCGCGACGCCTTCGCCCACGGCATGTCGATCGGCGCCCCGCCCGACGCCTTCAACGCGCTCGGCCAGGACTGGGGCCTGCCCCCGTGGCGCCCCGACGCCCTCGCCGCGTCCGGCTACGCCCCGTTCCGCGGCCTGCTCCAGGGCCTGCTGCGACACGGCGGAGCGCTCAGGATCGACCATGTGATGGGCCTGTTCCGGCTCTGGTGGGTACCCCAGGGGCAGCGGCCCACGAGCGGGACGTACGTACGGTACGACGCCGAGGCGATGCTCGCCGTCCTCGCCCTGGAAGCGCACCGCGCGGGCGCCGTCGTCATAGGGGAGGACCTGGGCACCGTCGAACCCGGCGTACGCGAGGCGCTGGAACGGCGCGGGATCCTCGGCACATCCGTGCTCTGGTTCGAACGCGACTGGGACGGTACGGGGCAGCCGCTCGCCCCCGAGTCCTGGCGCGCCGGCTGCGTGGCCACCGCCACCACCCACGACCTGCCGTCCACCGCCGCCCGGCTCACCGGCGAACACGTGGAGCTGCGCCACCGACTGGGCCTGCTCACCCGGCCGCTGGAGCGGGAGCAGGCGGAGGACCGTACCGAGGTCGCCGAGTGGCTCGCCACGCTCACCAGGCTGGGGCTGCTCCCCGAGGGCGACGGCAGCGAGGAGGAGGACATCCGTGCCGTCTACCGCTTCCTGCTGCGCACCCCGGCGCGGATGGTCGGCGTCTGGCTGCCCGACACGGTCGGCGACCGCCGCCCGCAGAACCTTCCCGGCACCTGGGACCAGTACCCCAACTGGCGGCTCCCCGTCGCCGACGCCGCCGGCCGCCCGATGTCCCTGGAGCGGCTCGCGGCCTCGCCGCGCCTGCACCGCCTGATGTCCGTACTGCACCCGCGCTGATACCCGCGCCGATAGCCGCGCGGACGCGTCCATGGACACCCCCGCCCGCGCGCGGTGCGGGGCCGTTCGCTACGTTTGCACCGTGGACAAGAAGAACTCTCTGCGCGCCGGCGCCCTGACGGCCGGTACGACGCTGATGCTGCTGCTCATGACGTCCCCGGCGCTCGCGCTCACCCGCGACGACGGCGACGACCCGGGCCCGGGCCTGAGCATCGCCGAGACGCTGGGTCTGTTCGTCGTGACCCCGCTGGTGATCTTCGGCGTCATCGCCGGCCTGGTCATGCTCCTGGACAAGTCCCACAAGCAGGGCCACGAGCACGCCTGACCCGCCCGTACCGGGGATACGGGGTCAGACGATCCGGGGAACGGCCCCGTCGGCGGTGAGGCTCCAGTTGGTGACGATGGGCTTGTCGACGCTGGCGGTTTCGGGCAGCTTCAGCTCGGCGGGGTCGGGGTCCTCGTCGGTGACGGCGATGATGACGTTCTCGAACTCCTTGCCGGAATTGTCATTGGTGGACTTGGGGTTGACGCCGGTGTAAGCGACGGCGGAGCCGGTGAGCTTGATGGGGTCTTCGCCGCCCTGCCCGACGGGGGAGGCGACGCCGTCCGCACCGGAGCCGAAGGACACGCTGGGAGTGTTGACGTCCAGGTAGCAGGTGATGCCGGACTTGGCCTTGGCGGTGATGAGGTAGTAGCCGCCGGCCTGGGACTCCGAAGTGACCGTGAAGTCGAGGTCGTTGGTGCCGCAGGACTGCCCGTAGCCGTCCTTCTTGGAGTCGTCGGCGGAGTCGCCGGAGCCGCCGGAGGTGGAACCGCCCGAGGTGGAGCCGCTGGACCCTGAACCGCTGGACCCGGAGCCCCCCGTGGCGGAGCTGCCACCGCTGCTGCCGCTGCTGCCGGAGGAAGCGGCCGACGGTGTGGCGGCGCCCGAGGCGTCCAGGTCGTCGGGGTCGCACGCGGTGGTGGTGGCGGCGAGGGCCGTTACGGCCACGGCGGCCAGAACGAGACGGGCGGAACGGGCGGCGCGGCGCGAACGCATTGTGGTCTCCAGCGAAGGTCGGTTGCGGTGATTCCTGCTGACACCGATGACACTAGAGCTGAGTTGATCCTCAAATGATCCTGCGGATGTCCGGGTTCTGTCTCATCGAATCGGTTCCAGAAAAACGCGTTGGATCGTGACAAGCGCGGCTTGCGAAGAGTGGTGGGCGGATATGACTGCCGACATGACCGGCGACTGGGAATGGGACGACACCTTGTTCGCGGGCACGGCCCCCTACTACCGGCGCGGGCGGCTCCCCTACGCCCCCGGGCTGGCGGACGTGCTCGCCGAGGTGCTGCGACTCGACGGGCGGGGACGCCTGATCGACGTGGGATGCGGTCCTGGCACCCTCGCCCTGAGCCTTGCGCACTTGTTCGGCGAGACCGTCGGTGTGGACCCGGACAGCGGGATGATCGCCGAGGCCACGCGCGAAGCCGCCGAGCGCGGAGTGACCGGGAAGGCCCGGTGGGTCCGGGCCCGCGCCGAAGAACTGCCCGCGGGACTCGGCACGTTCACTGTCGCGGCCTTCGGGCAGTCCTTCCACTGGATGGACCGCGACCTGGTGGCGGCGACCACCAGGGACATGCTCCGGCCCGGCGGGGCGCTGGTCCACATCGCGGACCTGAAGACGGAGACCCGGACCGTCGACGGCCTTCCCCGTCCGGCGGCACCCTACGCGGCGATCGAGAAGCTGGTCGGGCAGTACCTCGGACCGGTCCGACGAGCCGGCCGGGGCGTACTGCCGCAAGGCACACCCGGCGGCGAGGCCGCGGTGCTCGCGCGGGCGGGATTCACCGGTCCCGAACGCCATGTCGTTCCCGGCGGACAGCCACTGGAACGCACGGCCGACGACGTCGTCGCGGGAGTCTTCTCCATGTCGTTCTCGGCGCCGCACCTGTTCGGCCCACGCGGCGCCGCGTTCGAGGCGGACCTGCGCCGACTGCTGCGCGAGGTCTCCCCGTCGGGCCGCTTCTCCGAGCGCGGCCCGAGCACCGAGGTCTTCGTCTGGCGGAACGACCCCGGGTCCGCGGAACCCGGATCCGCGCCGACCGTGTGACCGTAAGATCACAGCTCATGGATGCGCGCACGGGAAACGAGATGATCGCCATTCCGCGCGGGCGGATCACGCTGTCGGACCGGCGGACGCAGCGCAGTTGGCCGGTCGAACTCGCGCCCTACCAGCTCGCGACTTTCCCGATCACCCAGGCGCTGTACGCACAGATCACCGGCGGGCGGCCAAGCACCGTCCAGGGCGACGAACTTCCCGTTGAGGGCGTTTCCTGGTGGGACGCCGTCCGGTTCTGCAACGCACTGTCCGAGCATGATGGGTTCGCACCCGTCTACCGCCTCCACGGCGACGGCGACGGCGACGGCGAAGGCGACGGCATCGAGTGGGACGCGTCCGCCGACGGGTACCGGCTGCCGACCGAAGCCGAGTGGGAGCACGCCTGCCGTGCCGGCACGGCAGGACCGCACTACGGCCCGCTCGACGAGATCGCTTGGTACCGGGGCAACTCGGACGAGCGCATCCACGACGTGGGCGGCAAGAGGCCCAACCCGTGGGGCCTGCACGACATGCTCGGCAACGTCTGGAACTGGTGCTGGGACATCTATGACGCGGAGGTCTACGGCGCCTACCGGGTGCTGCGTGGCGGCGGCTGGTTCGACGAGCACTGGAGTTGCAGGGCCTCCGCGCGGCGCCGCAGCCATCCGAGCTTCCGGGTCGACGACGTGGGGTTCCGTATCGCGCGCTCCGTCATGCGCTGATCCGCGTCGCTGACGGGACGGACGGGGCGCCGACGGGGCACGCGTACCGCTGGAGGCTCCGCCGCAGCCACCGCGTGCTGGACAACGGCCGGTGGAGATCGACCCCGCGCTTACGCCTCGTCGCCGAGACGCCGTGCGAGGTCCAGCAGTTCCGGCAGCCGCAGCACCCGCGTCCCGAAGCCCGGCAGTGGAACATGCAGTGGCGCGGCCCAGCGGCCGGGGATCGCGCCCAGTCCGTACCGTGCCCCCGCGAGCCCTCCGGTGACCGCCGCGACGGTGTCGGTGTCCCCGCCGAGGTCGATCGCGGCCCGTACGGCGTCCTCGAAACCTCCCGTCGTACGCAGCGCCCAGACGGCGGAGCCCAGGCACGGCCAGACGGCGCCGTTGAACTCCGTAGCCAGCCCGGGGTGCCAGTCCGGCGCGAGTACGGTGGCGTACCGCGCGCGGTGGTCCGGGTGGACGGCGGCCAGGATGTCAGGCAGCGCGGCGAGCGGATCGGCCCCGTCCAGCGCTGTGCGGACGAGCTCGTGGAAGACGGCGGTACCTTCCCACGCGGCCCGGTCGCCATGCGTGAGCGCGGCGATCCGCCTGGCCGCGTCCATCGTCGTACGCCGCCCACCCGGTGCGAAGTACACCGCCGACGTCGACGCCCGCATCAGCGAACCGTTCCCCGCCGCGTGCCGGCTGACCTGGAAGTGGACCCCGGCGGCCAGGTCCCAGGGCGAGCCGTTGGTCAGTACGTCCTCCGTCTGGAGCCCGATGTCCTTGGGCTCGGCCGCCGCCCACCGCTGGAAGCGCCCGAAGATGTCCGGCAGATCCAGCCCGCCCCGCTCCAGCAGCGACTCCCCGACCAGGACCGCCATCTGCGTATCGTCGGTGGCCTCCCCGGGATCCCAGCCCCCGCCACCGACCATCTCCCCACCGGCCCCGGCCACGGGAAACCGCGCTGAGAACGCCCCGGCCGGCCCGAACTCGAACGGCCCGCCCAGCGCGTCCCCCACGGCCGAGCCGACAACGGTCCCGGCGACCCGCACCATACGCCTTGTCACGGTCATGGCCGACAGCATAGGAACCCCGGCCGCGCTGTCGCCGAAAACACCTTTCGTGCGCGACCCGTCGTGAGTTACCGTCTCGGCCGCGGCGAGTGACCCAAGAGGATTGAGAGACATGCCCGGTCGTCCGAGCGCGCGTTGACGTTGTAGGCCGTGATCGGCCCGTCATCGCGTGCTGCCCTTGATGTCGCGGCACAGCGAGCCTTCTCCCGCCCGAACCGTCGGCGCACCTGTCGGGTGCCCGGGGGCCGGGCCTCGTTGTCGGCAGCTCAGGGGACCCCGTGTCGTCCGCTTCCTCTTCCTCCGCCCCATCCGCATCCCGTCGGCCTGTTCCGGCAAGCCTGTGGCGGGACGGCGACTTCCGTAAGCTCTGGGTGGGCCAGACGGCCTCCCAGCTCGGTGAACACGCGAGCCTGGTGGTTCTTCCGCTCTTCGCCGTCCTGACGCTCCACGCCGGCGCCGGCCAGTTGGGCGTCCTGCGGGCGGTGGGGCAGGCGCCGATCCTGTTGCTCTCGCTCTTCGTCGGCGCGTGGGTGGACAGGTGGCGGACCCGTACCGTGATGGTGCTGACGGACATCGGCCGGACCGTGGCGCTGGGCGCCGTCGCCGTGGCCGGTCTGCTCGGGTTGCTCGGTCTGCCCGTGCTGTTCGTGGTCGCCTTCACGGTCGGGGCCCTGTCCGTGTTCTTCGACGTGGCCTACCAGGCGTCTCTCGTACGGCTGGTGGAACGCGACCAGTTGGTACGGGGCAACAGCGCGCTGGAGGGCAGCCGGTCCGCGGCCCAGATCGGCGGTCCCGCCCTCGGCGGCGCGTTGGTGTCCCTGCTGTCGGCGCCGGTCGCCGCCGCCTCCAGCGCGCTGTTCTTCGCGCTGTCGTTCCTGTCGATCCGTCGCATCCGCAGGACCGAATCCATCCCGGAGCGCTCCGGGCGCTCTGAGTGCTCCGAGCGTTCCGAACGTTCCGAACGTCCGCCTCGGCTCTGGCGGCGGATCCACGAGGGCCTCCGCTTCGTCGCCGGTGACGCCTCGCTGCGAGCCGTGTGCCGCGCTTCGGGCGCCTTCCACTTCTCCTTCGCGGCCATGATGACCGTCTACCTGATCTTCCTGCCGAGGGAACTGCGCCTGTCGGGCACCGCCGTCGGCCTGGTGCTCGCCGCGACGGGGCCGGGCGCGCTCCTGGGCTCGATGCTGGCAGCCCGGCTGCCGGGCCGGTTCGGTTACGGCACGGTTCTCGTGTCGGCGGCGGCACTCGGCGACGGGGTGTTCCTGTGCGTGGCCGCGCTGCACGGCTCCTCGGCGGTAACGGTTCCCGCGCTCCTCGCGGTCAACTTCGTGTTCGGGGCCGGCGGCCAGCTGGTGAACGTCACGGTCATGGCCGTCCGGCAGGCCGTCACTCCGGACGCGCTCCAGGCCCGCGCCGCTGCGACGATCAGCTTCGTCGGCATGGGGCTGGCCCCGCTCGGCTCGCTGCTCGGCGGATTCCTCGCGGAGGAGTGGGGGTTGCGCACCAGCTTCCTCGTGACGGCCGCGGGCATGCTGCTGTCCCCCGTGGCGATGGCGCTGTCCCCGCTCGTACGGCTGGGACGAGCGCTTCCGGACGCGCGGGAAGTGCGGGACGCGCGGGAAGTGCCGCCGCCGGCCTGAGGCCCGTGAGCCGCTCACCGGAAGCGCTATGCCAAAAGTCGTAGTCGCCGGACAGGAACATGACCTTCGGCGGATGTGTGGTCCCACCCGCTGGCGGGAGCCTGAGGAACGACAGAGGGCGTGCCCGTCCCACCCGGCCGCCCTTCCCACCCCTGCCTGATGAGGATCGCCCCCGCATGGACATTCGAGTAACGATCGAAGCGGTGTACGTACTGGGACCGCTGTTCCTGGCCTACGCCGTCCTCGTCACGGTGCGCGCACGGGCCGGGCGGTTCGGCTGGACCGGGTCGCATGCCGCTCTCCGGCTGGGAACGGCCGTGTACGGGGCCGCCGTCGTCACTCTTACGCTCTTCCCGCTGAATATCATCTGGGGTATTTACCAGAACCAGATGCCCTGGACCAACCAGCTCAACTTCGACGTGGCCAGGATCGACCCCAGCGCCATTCCCAATATCGCGATGCTGGTTCCGCTGGGCTTCGTACTGCCGCTTGTTTCCCGCCGGGCCACTTCGCTCGCCCGTGTCACGCTGATGGCCGCTCTCACCAGCCTCACCATCGAAACCAGCCAGCTCTTCGAATACATCATCTTCAATCAGGGCCGTCTCGTCGACATCAACGACCTGCTGTCCAACACGCTCGGCGGCATGATCGGCTACGGGGTTCTGCGCGCGCTGCTGCGCCAGTCGTCCATCCGTACCTTCTTCGAGGGCGTGGCACTCCCGGGAGCGGCCGTCGCCCCCGCGGCGCTCTCCGGCCGTACCGCCGCCGCCCCGACGTACACGAACATCTGACGGTACTGAACCTGCGCGACCGAGCGGCCCACCCGGCACATCGCACCGGGTGGGCCGCTCGGCGTCGGGGACGCGTACCTGTGGGCCCCTCGGATCAGCCCGCGGGTGCGTTCTTGGTCAGCGCGTCCATCCCACCCACAGCTCCTATCACGCGGGCAAGTGGGGACTGGAGGGCTTCACCGAGAGCGTCAGCCGCGAGGTCTCCGACTTCGACATCCACCTCACGCTGGTCGAGCCCGGAGGCACCCGCACCGGCTTCGCTTCGGCCCTGCGATACACCACCGAGACGACCCCCTACCGCGACAACGCCGTCGGCCGGGTCCGGCGCTACCTGGAGACCGCCGACGACAGCGCCTTCACCGGCGACCCGGCCAAGACCGCCGCCGCCATCTACGACACCACCCGCCACCCGAGCCCGCCGCTGCGACTGTCCCTCGGCTCCGACACCTATGGCCCCATCCACGCGGCACTCACCGAACGTCTCGCCGCGCTCGAGACCCAGAAGGACGTGGCCGCGTCGGTCGCCTTCACCCACTGACCCGTCCCTCTCCGGGCTGTCCGCGAGACGGCTCGTGACGAGTCCGGCAGCCGGGGGAAACGCGCGGTCGAGCGGTAAAGGTGTCGCGTGTTTCCGAGGGCGTCGGGATACTGCCGCGGTGACCGCTTCCGCACCGCCCCAACTGCTACGCCCCCGTGCCTTGACGCCCGGAGACCTCGTCGTCATCGCATCGCTGTCCGGGCCGCTCCACGCCGTCTACGAGCCCGACCTCGAGCACGCGGTGGTCGTGCTCGAACGGATGGGATTCCGTGTACGGCGGGCACCCCTCCTCGAAGCAGGACGGCACCGCTGGTGGAGCGCGGCCCGGCCGGCGGAGATCGCCGAGGAGTTCAACGGACTGCTCCGCGATCCGGAGGTGCGCGCGATCATCGCGCATGACGGTGGCCAGACGGCGCTCGGCTACCTCGACCTGATCGACGTCGAGGCGATCGTGGCCGACCCCAAGCCGATCCTCGGCTACAGCGACATCTCACTGCTGCACCTGGTGCTCTACGCACGCACGGGCCTGGTCGGCTTCCACGCCGACATGGCCACCCCCGGACTCGGTGGCCACTGGCAGGCCGTGCCTGCGGCACGCAGAGCGGAACTCGAGAAGCTCTACTCAACCTTGCTGACCGGTACGGAGCCGATCGGCGCGCTGCCGGCCACCCCGTCGTGGGAGTGCTGGCGCGCCGGTCGCGCCGAAGGCCGGCTGATCGGCGGGGTGATCAACCGCATCGTGCTGGCGCAGGCGACGCGTTACGCGCTGCCGCTCGAATGGTTCGACGGCGCGGTGCTGTTCTGGGAGGAGATGGGCGGCCAGGCTGCGTATGTGTGGAGCTATCTCCAGGTACTGCGGCACTCCGGCATCCTCGATCGAATCTCCGGCATGGTCGTGGGCATCCCGCACGCGATCGACGGACTCGACTCACCCGATGCGTTCCCGACCCTGTCCGAGATAGTCCTCGACGTCCTTGGCGACCGCGACATCCCGGTCCTGGGCAACGTCGAGTTCGGACACGCGGGTCCGAATCTGCCGATGCCGGTCGGTATCCGCGTCGCCCTCGACGCCCAGCAACGGACCCTGTCGCTCCTCGAACCGGCGGTACGCCCACGCACGGTGACCTGATCGGGCGGCTGAGCAACGCGGATCCTCCGTGAGGTGAGCGGGTGCGTCGGAGATCTTCGGGCCGGGGATCCGCCTCGTGACGGCTGCGGGCATGCTGCTGTCCCCCGTGGTGATGGCGCCGCCCCCGCTCGCACGCTGGGACGGGCGCTTCCGGGCGCGCGGGAGGTGCCGCCGACGGGCTGAGGCCCGCGAGACGACTCGCGACGAGTCCAAGCGTGTTTGTGCGCGATACGGCCGAGCAGGGCGTCCGGTCGCCGGTCGGGGTCTGTCGGGTGCATGTTGGTGCGTTTGCGACATACGATCTTGGGGTGGCTCTAGAGTCGGGACGACCTTCCCGGTGGCGTCTCGCTGCCGGGATTTCGTGTACTCCGGGCGGAGTTGGATCTTGCGTAAGGCGCGGCTGCACAACCGGAATCCAGCAGGGCCCGTGCCACGGATCAGTTGGGCGGCCCGAGTCCGGGAGGCCGGTGCTCCGCTGGCCATCAGGCCGTACCGGCTGCACTTCACCGCCCGTCTGCTCTCCTGGACCGGCTCGGCCGTCGCGCCCATCGGTCTGGCCTTCGCGGTCCTGAAGATCGGCGGCGGGCCGGGTGCGCTGGGCGCGGTTCTCGCGGCGAGCGTCGTGCCTCAGATCCTGTTGCTGCTCGTCGGCGGGGTCGTCGCGGACCGGCTGTCCCGGGCTCGGGTGATGGTGTGGGCCAACGTCGTCTGTGCGGTCGCGGAGACGGCGGCGGTGCTGCTGCTGGTCTCGGGCACGGCCAGGGTGTGGCATCTGGTGGCGATGTCGGCCGTCTGCGGGGCGGCGGGGGCCTTCTTCACCCCGGCGGCCGGGGGCATCGTCGGGGAAGTGGTGCCGGCCGAACTGCGCTACGCGGCCAACGCTCTGCTGAAGATCGGCCAGAACACGGTGAAAGTGGCCGGGCCCGCACTGGGCGGTGTCCTGGTCGCTGTGGTCGGCCCTGGCTGGGCCCTCGGATGGGACGCGCTGACATTCGCCGCCTCGGCCCTCCTCTTCTCCCGGATCAGCCTCAAGGCGAAGAACGTGAAGGTCCGTACGGGGTTCACCACCGAGCTGCGGGAGGGCTGGGACGACTTCCGCTCCCGCCGCTGGCTGTGGGTGATGGTCTGCCAGGCCGCAGTGACCGTTCCCGTGTGGCTGGTCGGCTACCAGCTTCTCGGCCCGGTGTACGGGCAGCGGGTGCTCGGCGGCGCCGCCCCTTGGGGTGTGGTCGTGTCCGGCTTCACCGCCGGGCTGGTGGCCGGGGCGGCACTCGCCCTGATGTGGAAGCCGCGCCGGGTCGGACCCGTCGTCTGTGCGGGTACCGGATCGATGGCGGTGCCGCTGGCGGCGATGGCGGCGGCCGTGCCGCTCCCCGTGCTGGTGATTGCCACGGGGGTGGCGGGTACGGGGCTGGCGGTCAGCATGACGGTGTGGGCCTCGCTGGTGCAGGAGAGGATTCCGGCGGACCTGCTGGGCCGGACCCTGTCCTACTCGACGCTCGGGCAGATCCTGCCTGTGCCCTTCGGCTATCTCCTCGCCGGTCCCGTCTCCCACCTGTTCGGGCTCCGCACGACCCTGGCGACGGGCGCCCTGATCATCACGGCCGCCGCCGTCGTGCCGCTGGGCCTTGCTCAGGTCCGGGGGCTGTGCCTCGCGCCGGAGGCGGCCAAGGACGCGGACGGGGCCGTAACCACGGCGCGAGCGGAGAGGTGGAACGCCCGGGCCACTTCGACGGCGCCGGCGAAGTCCCGGAACGCCCGGTCCCGGGCCGCCGCATCGAGCACGGCCCGGCCGCATCCCTCGGGCAGCTCCCAGCGCTGGGCGAGGTGAGCTGCGATGCGCTCGGCGCTCAGGCGGGCCGTGGTGTGGTGCCGGTCGGCCGCCTCGATTTCGGTGTTGAGGGCGAACGCGGCGGCCACGGCCTCGGCCACCGGGGAAACGGAACCGAGCAGGTTGCCCGCTTCGGCCACCGTGGCGGGCCACACCGTCCAAGCCCCGTCCAGCCGAGCTGAGCGGACGGCGACCCTCACCAGCGCCTCCTCGGGCGGAAGCTGTCTCACCTCCTCCTCAGTGAGCCAGTGGGCGAGTTGATCGCCGGACATGTCGGCCACCTCCACGCCTGCGGCTGCTGCGACCCGCAGGGCGGACCGTTCCACCGCCGCGGATCGCACCGGGTGGTACGCGTCGTCGCCCGTCTCCTGCGCGATGGCGGCCAGGACTCGCGTCCGCCACCGGTCCGGGAACCCCGGGTCGTACAGCTGCTGATGGTGCAGGAGAGCGAGGAAGCTCACGGCCTGTCCGCCCACCACCGCACCCGGCCGGAAGGCGGCCTGCCAGTACCGGACGAAGCTGGTCCGCCACGGCTCGCCCGCCCACGCCCCGACTCCGGGGGCCGGGAGTGGGCCGGCGGCAAGAAGGCCAAGAGCCCGCTCGGCGTCCTCCCTCTTGACGTCGCAGGGATGCGTGCGGCGCCACGCGTCCGCCCGGCTGAACGCGGGCTCCAGCCGGCCGTACCGAAACGCCTCGGCGGACGAGGTGAGGGTTCGAGCCAGGGACCTTGCCCGTGTCAGGCCGACCACGGCCGCAGCCTGAGAGCATGGAGAGACCATGGCCAGACACCGCCGCCCCGGCCCTCCGAACCAGCCGTCGCGTGCCGTCCCCCGCATTGACGCGGCCGACCCGCTGGCGGCGTACGAGAAACGACGCCGCGCGCCGCTGGAAGGTTCCCGCCGTCACCGCCCCATGCTCGGTGGCGGGCGGCACCTCACCCCGGACGCGGTGCGGGTCCTGGAGGAGTGGAACGGCTTCGCTTACGAAGCGGTCGGTACGGCCCCTGATCTCCGGTCGGCGCAGAAGTGGATGAGGGAACTCAGCCTTCAAGCCGAAGGCGGGGATCAGGAACTGCGGTGAAGGGGCTTCTTCCAGTGGCTCGCACGAAGGTGGTGTGGACACTCGCCGGTACCGTGCCTCGTCAGCTTTGAGAGCTTTGAATCCCTTGCCGAGCACGCGCCTGTGCGGCCAGCACCGGGATCGCCCCGATCTTCTCCGGTGTGAGGTTGCCCCAGACAAGTCCTTGCGGGCGGCGGCGGTTGGGGCACTCGATCACCTCGTCCGGCGTGACGATGAGGTCGACACGGAAGTCGTGTTCCGTCTCGGGGATCTCGCCGTCGATGACCTGCGATTGGTGGACGGGCGCAACGATGACTGTCTCCTGCGTTACGAGGCCCGCCTCGATGAGGAGCGCCACCTCCAGGTCGGAGTAGCCCGCGCCTTTGCCGATGCGCGCGCCGGAGCGGTTGACGGCCACGCTGCCGCAGATTACGACGTCGATGGGGTTCATGTCCTCGACGCCGACACGGCGAGCCGCCCGCGCGGCCCCCTTCTTCTCCGCTGCCTGCTCGGCGGGCAGCTCAAGCGTCTCCGGGTCGAGCAGGAAGAACGGTTGGAGGCTCGCCATCCTAGGGACGGCCATGTAGAGCAACTTGCCGTCCTGGAGCGCTCGCGTGCGGATCGGGAGCTGTGCCCAGTCGGGATTTGCCTTGACCGTCCGGGCGCGCTTCCACACCTCCAACTCGGCAAGTCGGTCGGCGGTCGCCTCAGCGCCGTAGAAGCCGGGGATCTTGCCGTACGAGCCTTCCGGCACCACGCCCTCACGTTCGAGTTGACGCCACACCTGGTCGCGAACGATTTCCTTGGCCTGGTCGATGTTCGTCACGTTTCACCACTACCACTAGATGGCCGTCATAAGGGCCAGGAGTCGATCGTTGATGTCCTGCGCCCACGGTTCGTGCCGCCACTCCCGGAGCTCTCGGCAAGCGGCGAAAGCCAAGTTGAGACCTCCACCACCGCGTGTGAGCTCCACGGTGTCGATCGTGCGGTGCATGGCGGCTGCCGCCTCGTCCAGTTTCCGCTGGCGGATCAGCGACAGGGTGAGATTCCCGAGCACGATGGCCTGGCTCTTCTGCTTCGCCACGAGAGCCCTGGCTGCCTCACGGAGAATGGGCTCCGCCCTCTCGGGCAGGTTCAAGAAGAGGTAGCACGACCCGGACAAGCGGATGAACTCGTTAATCGTGTAGTAATCGGCAGCCATGTCGTCGGCGCTGGCCTGGCTGAGCTGTTCCTCCGCCTTCGTCAGAGCCTGCTCACATGACTTGAGGTCGCCGGTCATAGCGGAGCCTTCGGCTACGTGAAGCAAGCTCAACCCGGTAAGGGAAGGACTGACCTGCCGGGCGACTTCAGCCGCGTGTCCCGCGAGAGCCACGCCTCTGAGGGGATCCCTCTCGCCGTAGAGCGCCACGAAGCTTTTCCGCAGGGTTGCGTACGCCTCCGTGTAGGGATCGTGGGCCTGGCGGGCCGCGGTCACTGCCTCATCCAGATAAGCAGCAGGCGCTCCATGGTCGCGCCTCTGGCTTACGTCCCAGACAAGCTGCCCCATGAATGTGGCCGACTCGGCTTCGACCTCAAAGAGGGCTCTTCGCACACGCGGACGGGTTGCGTTCTCCTGAAGGAACTTCACCAGCCCGTGGACCTGACCGGCGGGTCCCATAAGCGCCGTTGAGGGCGTTCGGTCGTACTGTTCGTCGAGCTGGCGGATCCGTTCGTGTAAATGGGCGACAGCTACCAAGTCTACGGACGAGGGGTGTTCGAGCACGTAGTTCATGTGCTCACTCGGCTTGGCCTGAACGACCGATACGTCATCCAGCAGTGACTGCAAATCGTCAACCGTTACCTTGAGCGCGGCGGCAAGCTTGGGACGTGCCCACGGCTGGGGTTCGCTCTCGGCCGCCTCCCACCGCACCACCGTTGAGCGCTCGACGCCCAGCCGTTCAGCGAGCTTCTCTTGGCTGTAGCCCGCAGATTTGCGACGTTGAGCAAGTCGCACACGTTTGGTTGCCATTGCTCTTCCCTCCCGGGATTGGGGGATCACCAACCATAGCCAGACGGGTCCTGTTTTCCCAGGTCAGGATCTCCAGTGCCTCATTTTTGCGACATTTTCAGCTCGACTTCGCTCTGGGTATTTCCACGGCAAGGCGATTTTCTGGTTGCCAAGTCCCATGGTGTCGGACTCCAAGTCGGCTGTCATGTCGGTCTTCCATTGCCGGGAGGGAACTTAATGAGGCCTGCGATTTACGGCTACATGCGCGTGGTGAGTGGTGGCGAGATGGATGACGAATCCGAGCGTGCCAAAGAGGAACTTGCCGTGTACGCACGGCGTGAAGGCTTCACGCTCGACCAGATGTTCATGGAGAACATCTGGTGTTCGGAGTCTGCCTTCTACGCGATGCTCGACGCCTTGAAACGCCACGAAGTGAAGGACATTATCGTCCCCTCGCTCTGGCACTTCGCTCGGCTGCCAGGCCTTCAGGATGCCATGAGGCAGCACGTCGAGCAGGAGACAGGCGCGCGTATCTGGGTAGTTCAGGGGCGACGGTGCTACGGGGAACTGGGCGGGTCGCCGTCGAGCGGTGTGGTCGACAGCTCGCCGCATATCCGGAGCACGGGACGTGCTCCGGGAAGCGCGGCGTCGTGAACGGGCGGGTGTACGTGTCGACCGTGGTGGCCGAGGGCCCGGTGAACGGGACGGTGGTGCGGGTGGTGTTGGGCGCGCGGCGGACGTATACGCCCGAGGGGGCCTTGCAGTGGCTGCGGGGGCAGGCGTACCGGATCGCCGACGGGCTCGAACCCGACCCGTACGCGGGCTGGATCACTTACTCCGGGCCGGTGCTCGTGCCCGTGGGGGCTCAAGTGGCCCACGTTCCCTCGGTGTTGCGGGCGTGGTGTGACGACGACGGGCAGCAGGACGTGGCCCGGCGGCGGTTGGTGTGTGGTGACCGGCTGACGGTCAGCGCGGTGGATGGCTCGGGCCGTTACACCCTCACCGCCGTACCGACTACTGCCCCGCCGGACCTGTCCGCCGTCGCGTGCGGCGTCAGAGGCCGTCGGCGGCGGCGCTGGTGGTGGCCCTTCGGCCGCACTCGACGCCGGCACGCACGGCCGCGTACCGCACCGCATGTTTCACACATGGAAGGTCTCGCATGAGGTTTCTTGTCCCCGCCCTGTTCACCGTCTCGGCGGTCGGTGTTGTCCACATCGTGCTTGGTGTGCGGCAGCACCGTGAGCGGTGTCGGTTGGTCACCGGTGAGATGCATGCGCGGCTCATGGCGGATGAGGAGCAGCATCCGGCGTTGGCCGCGTTGTGGGCGTCGTTGGCCGCGTTCGCTGCTGAGGAGCGTACGTATCAACTGCACTGTCGGCGTTGGTTACTTCTGTGGTCTCTTCAGCACCGGACCGGCGCGGTTGCCTCGGGTGCGATCCGGCGTGTGGCGGCGGATTTCATGCGGCATCCGGAGAATCGGGCTGCGTGGGAGTACGCGCGGCACACACTGCTGGGGGAGGTACGGGACGGGGCTGACCGGCGGTTCGTGCGGCTCTTCGATGACGCGTACGACGACTGGTGCGCTGCCCGGGAGGTGTCGTGAGCGGCTCGGAGTGGGCCATGGGAGAGGCTCCTCGGCTTGGGCTTCCGGGGCTGGAGCCCGTGCCGGTGTCCGGGTGCGAGGTGTGTACGGGGCTGGGGGTGCGGCGGGAGGAGGCGCGGAAGGCGGGGGACCTGTCCCTTGTCAGCGATCGCAATGTGGAGATCCGGCGTCACCCGCACCACCCCGCTTCGTGAGGCGGCTGGAAGCCGTGGCGGTCACGCTGGGGGCCGTCCTCGGGATCCTCGCCTTGGCCGTCGCGGTCGGGCGTGGGGCGCGGGGGTTGTGACGGGTGGTGAAGGGGGCACCGCAGGGGGTATGTGTCCGGACGTAAAGCGCGATTTGTGCCGCTGAGCGATACCCGCGCCTGGTGTTCCGGCCCGTCACGCGGCGTAAATCGTGCAGTCCGGGCGCGTGCCCCCGGAGGGGCACCCGGCAACAACCCGCACGTACGCACCGGGCTCCGGGCCAAGACCACCGTGCCCGAGCCCGGCGACCACCCGCACGCGGTTAGCGGGCTCGGCCCACAGACCGCAGCCCCCGGCGGCCACGCCGCCCCGCCCGGCGACCACCCGCACCCGCGCCACCGGGCTCAGCCCACGACCGCCGGGCCCCGACCCGAGCCCAGCGACCACCCGCAGGTGGTCACCGGGCTCGGCCAAGAACACAAACCCCGCGGCTACGCCGCCCCCGCGTCCGCCGTCTGCGCCCGCAGTGCCCGCTCAACCCCCGCGCGCGACTCCGAGATCAGGCGGCGCAGCGCCGCGTTCGGGCCCGCTGCCGCGAGCCACGCGTCCGTGGCGTCCAGGGTCGCCTGCGATACCTGGAGCGACGGGTAGAGGCCGACCGCGACCTGCTGCGCCATCTCGTGCGAGCGGGACTCCCAGACGTCCGCGACCGCCGCGAAGTACTTTTCCGCGTACGGGGCGAGCAGCTCGCGCTGGTCGGTCTGGACGAAGCCGCCGATCACGGCCTCCTGGAGGGCGTTGGGCAGCTTGTCGCTCTCCACGACGGCCGCCCACGCCTCCGCCTTGGCCTCGGCCAGCGGGCGGGCCGAGCGGGCCGCCGCCGCGTGGCGTTCGCCCGCTGCAGTGCGGTCGCGCTCGTACTCGGCGCTGATCTCGTCCTCGTCGTGCAGGCCCACCGCCGCGAGCCGCTGGACGAACGCCCAGCGCAGCTCGGTGTCGACGGCCAGGCCCTCGATCGTCTCCGTACCGTCCAGGAGGCCCTGGAGCAGGTCCAGCTGCTGCGGGGTGCGGGCGGTCGCGGCGAACGCGCGTGCCCAGGCGAGCTGGTGGTCGCCGGCCGGCTCGGCCGAGCGCAGGTGCGCCAGCGTGGCGTCCGTCCAGCGGGTGAGGCCGGCCTCGCGCCAGTCGGGGGCCGCGTACAGGTCGAGCGCCAGCTTCACCTGGCGGTGCAGCGACTGCACGACGCCGATGTCCGACTCCTTGGCGACGCCGGCCAGCACCAGCTCCAGGTAGTCGCGCGTGGCCAGTTCGCCGTCGCGCGTCATGTCCCACGCCGAGGCCCAGGAGAGCGCGCGCGGCAGCGATTCGGCGAAGTCGCCGAGGTGCGCGGTGACGACGCGCAGCGACTCCTCGTCGAGCCGGACCTTGGCGTACGAGAGGTCGTCGTCGTTGAGCAGGACGACCGCAGGGCGCGGGGTGTTCGCGGGGAACGGCACCTCGGTGCGCGCGCCGTCCACGTCCAGCTCGATCCGGTTCGTACGGACGAGCTTGCCGTCCGCGTCGAGGTCGTAGCAGCCGACCGCGATCCGGTGCGGGCGCAGGACGGGGGAGCCCTTCGCGCCCGCCGGGAGCGCCGGGGCCTCCTGGAGGACGGCCAGCGAGGTCACATGACCGGCCTCGTCCAGGACGATCTCCGGACGCAGGATGTTGATGCCGGCCGTCTCCAGCCACGCCGCAGACCATGCCTTGAGGTCACGCCCGGAGGTCTTCTCCAGCGCGCCCAGCAGGTCCGAGAGGCGCGTGTTGCCGAACGCGTGCGCCTTGAAGTACGCCTGCACGCCCTTGAAGAACTCGTCCTGGCCGACGTACGCGACGAGCTGCTTCAGTACGGAGGCGCCCTTCGCGTACGTGATGCCGTCGAAGTTGACGAGGACATCGTCCAGGTCGCGGATCTCGGCCATGATCGGGTGCGTGGAAGGCAGCTGGTCCTGCCGGTACGCCCAGGTCTTCATCGAGTTGGCGAACGTCGTCCAGGAGTGCGGCCAGCGCGACTCGGGACCGTACGCCAGGCACGCGATCGAGGTGTACGTGGCGAACGACTCGTTCAGCCAGAGGTCGTTCCACCACTCCATGGTGACCAGGTCGCCGAACCACATGTGCGCCAGCTCGTGCAGAATCGTCTCGGCACGCGTCTCGTACGCCGCGTCCGTCACCTTCGACCGGAACACGTACTGGTCGCGGATGGTCACCGCGCCCGCGTTCTCCATCGCGCCCGCGTTGAACTCCGGCACGAACAGCTGGTCGTACTTGGCGAAGGGGTAGTCGTACGCGAACTTCTCCTGGAACCAGTCGAAGCCCTGCCGCGTGACCTCGAAGATCGCGTCCGAGTCGAGGTACTCGGCGAGCGAGGGACGGCAGTAGATGCCGAGCGGCACGGACTGCCCGTCCTTCTCGTACGAGCTGTGCACCGAGTGGTACGGGCCGACGATCAGCGCCGTGATGTACGACGAGATGCGCGGCGTCGGCTCGAAGGCCCAGATGTGGTCCTTGGGCTCCGGCGTCGGCGAGTTCGAGACGACGGTCCAGCCCTCGGGGGCCTTCACGGTGAACCGGAACGTCGCCTTCAGGTCGGGCTGTTCGAACGAGGCGAAGACGCGCCGCGCGTCCGGCACCTCGAACTGCGTGTAGAGATACGCCTGCTGGTCGACCGGGTCGACGAAACGGTGCAGCCCCTCGCCGGTGTTCGTGTACGCGCAGTCCGCGACGACCGTCAGCTCGTTGTCGCCCGCGTACAGCCCGGC
This sequence comes from Streptomyces sp. NPDC093109, assembly GCF_040701725.1. Lineage (NCBI taxonomy): Bacteria > Bacillati > Actinomycetota > Actinomycetes > Kitasatosporales > Streptomycetaceae > Streptomyces > Streptomyces sp. NPDC093109. The sequence goes on along the minus strand of NZ_JBFBEZ010000005.1, from coordinate 25,215 downwards.
CAGCGCGATCCGCGAGTCCGCGAAGACGGCGGCGGCGTCCAGCGGCACACCGTTCAGCACGGCCTCGTGCACGGTGGGCGCCACCAGGTCGATGAAGGTCTCCGCCCCGGCCTCCGCGCTCCGGAAGCGCACGGTGGTCACGGACCGGAAGGTGCCGCCCTCCTGAGCGCCGGAGAGGTCGAGATCGATCTCGTACGAATCCACGGTGAGCAGCTTCGCCCGCTGCTGCGCTTCCTCGCGGGTCAGATTGGTGCCGGGCACGCGGTCATCTCCTCGGTATGTCCTCGGTCTGTGACGTCTGGGTTCATCCTTCCACGCGGGGCCGGACGGGCGGAGGCGCATTATCCGGCCCCGGTCCGGCGAAGGCTGTTCCCTATGGAACAAATAATCGAACGACCTCCGGGTGGAGGCGCGTTGGCGCCCGCCGTCCTCGTTCTCGCCGTCGCCACCTTCACCGTCGTCACCACCGAGATGCTGCCGGTCGGGCTGCTCACCGCGCTCGGCGACGGGCTGCGCCTCAGCGACGGCACGGCCGGGCTCACCGTCACGCTGCCCGGTCTGGTCGCCGCCGTCGCCGCGCTGGTGCTGCCCGTCGTCGTGCGCCGCGCGGACCGGCGGACCGTGCTCTGCGCGCTGCTCGCCCTGCTGGCCGGAGCCAATCTGCTCTCCGCGCTCGCCCCCACCTTCGGCGTGCTGCTGGGCGCTCGGGCGCTGGTCGGGGTCTGTATCGGGGGCGTGTGGGCGGTGGCGGCGGGGCTCGGCGCCCGGCTTGTACACGGCGCGCACGCCGGGCGCGCGACCGCCGTGATCTTCAGCGGGATCGCCGTGGCGTCCGTGCTCGGCGTGCCGGCCGGGACGCTGATGGGCTCCCTGGCCGGCTGGCGCTGGGCGTTCGCCGTGATGACGGGGCTCGCCCTGGCGGTCGCCGCGCTGCTCGCCCTCCTGCTGCCGCCGCTGCCCGCGTACGGCGCCGTACGCCCCGGTGAGATCGCCGGGCTGCTGCGGATCCCCGCGCTCCGCTCCGGGCTGCTCGTGGTCACGCTGCTGGTCACCGGGCACTTCGCCGCGTACACCTACGTACGGCCCGTACTGGAGCGTGTCCCGGAGATCCGCACCGAGGCGGTCAGCGGGCTGCTGCTGGTGTACGGGGTCGCGGGCGTCGCCGGGAACTTCCTGGGCGGCGCGGTCGCCGCCCGTACCCCGCGCCGGGCGCTGCTGACCGTCTCGGCCGTCCTCGCCGGGGCCGTCCTGCTGACCGTCCCCGCCGGCGGTTCGCTGCCGGCCACGGTGGCGCTGCTGACGGTCTGGGGGCTGGCGTACGGGGGTGTCTCGGTCAGCGCCCAGAACTGGCTGATGGCAACCGTGCCCGCGCACCGCGAGGCGGGCTCCGCCCTCTTCGCCGGGGTCTTCAACGCGGCGATCGCCCTGGGCGCGCTGGCCGGGGGCCGGGCCGCCGACCGCTACGCGGCGGCCGGGGCGCTCTGGCTGGGCGGCACGCTCGCCGCCCTCGCGCTGGGGGCGGGGGCGCTGGGCGGGGGACGGGGCCGGGCGCGGGGGGCCCGTACGGGCTGATCATCACGTACGTACGGGACGGTCATGACGTACGGGATGGTCATGACGTACGTGACCCCTCCCTGACGTACCGGCCCCCGGGCCCCCGGCCCCCTCGCCCCGGCGTCAGCCCTTCAGCTCCGCCGCCACCAGCTCCGCGATCTGCACCGCGTTCAGGGCCGCGCCCTTGCGGAGGTTGTCGTTCGAGACGAAGAGGGCCAGCCCGTTCTCCACCGTCTCGTCGTTCCTGATCCGGCCCACGTACGACGCGTCCCGGCCCGCCGCCTGGAGCGGGGTCGGGATCTCGGACAGCTCGACGCCCGGCGCGTCCTTCAGCAGCTCGTACGCGCGCTCCACGCTGATCGGGCGGGCGAAGCGGGCGTTGATCTGGAGGGAGTGGCCCGAGAAGACCGGCACCCGGACACAGGTCCCGGAGACCTTCAGCTCCGGGATCTCCAGGATCTTGCGGGACTCGTTGCGGAGCTTCTGCTCCTCGTCCGTCTCGTACGAGCCGTCGTCCACGAGGTTCCCCGCGAGCGGGATCACGTTGAAGGCGATGGGCCGCTGGTAGACGGCCGGCTCCGGGAAGTCGACGGCCGCGCCGTCGTGGGTGAGCCGGTCGGCCTCGGCGACGACCTTCAGCGCCTGGCCGTGCAGCTCGGCCACGCCGGACAGGCCCGAGCCGGAGACGGCCTGGTAGGTGGCGGTGACCAGCGCGGTCAGCTCCGCCTCGGCGTGCAGCGGGCGCAGCACGGGCATGGCGGCCATCGTGGTGCAGTTCGGGTTGGCGATGATGCCCTTGGGGCGGTCCGCGATCGCGTGCGGGTTGACCTCGGACACCACGAGGGGGACCTCGGGGTCGCGCCGCCAGGCGGAGGAGTTGTCGATCACGACGGCGCCCTGCGCGGCGACCTTCTCCGCGAGCGCCCGGGAGGTGGCGCCGCCGGCCGAGAAGAGCACGATGTCCAGCCCGGAGTAGTCGGCCTCGGCCGCGTCCTCGACGGTGATGGACCGGTCCTGCCACTCGATGACCGAGCCCGCGGAGCGGGCGGACGCGAAGAGCCGCAGCTCGGCCAGGGGGAAGCCGCGCTCGGCCAGGATCCTGCGCATGACCGTGCCGACCTGACCGGTGGCTCCGACGATTCCGACCTTCACTGAGGCTCCTTAGCTGGTGGGCGGGGGGTGTGCGCGGGGGCGCGGGGGTGCTCCGTGCGTTTTCTCATCATGCGTCCGCCCCCGGCCCGCTTGCCAATCCATTGTCCGCCTGCCGGGACGGCGGGCGGAGGGACGCCGGGCGGAGGGACGGCGAAGGGCGGGTGCCCGTTCGTACGGACACCCGCCCTCCTCAGCGCTTCACGGTGTTACGGAGTGACGACGCTCTCGATGAAGACGCTTCCGGTGCCCGCGGCCGTACCGCGCGCGTTCAGAAGCTTGACCTCGCCGAAGAACTGCCGGCCCGCCGGGGCCTCGCTGCCCACCGTCACCTCGGCAGAGACCTGCGCCGACGCGCCGTTCGCCAGCTTCACCGGCTGCGTGCTGTCGGCCTTGACCGAGCCGAGCGACGCCGCGTAGTACACGTCGCGGTAGTCGTACGCCGTGGACCCGGCCGGGACCGCGTAGGCGTCGACGACGATCGTGTACGTACCGGCCGCCGGGCTGACGAGGCTCACGGACTCGTTCGAGCTGGCAGACGCGGACTGACCGATCACTCTGCCGTCCTTGATCACGAAGAGGTCCAGGTCGGCGCCGGCGTCGGTGGTGTTGCCGATGGCGATGTCGAGCCGCTCGACGCCCGAACCGATCGTGACGGTGGACACCTGCTGCTCACCGTCCTCGATCGTCGGCCGCGCGACCTTCGCCGAGCCCAGCGAACCGCCGCCGAGCGTGCCCTCGACGGCGCCCGCGGTGTTGGTGACCGTCCAGGACACCGGCGTCGGCTCGCCGATCGTCGCCTCGGGGAGCGAGGTGACCGCCGGGGTGAAGTCCACGCCCAGCAGCGTCACGTCCAGCTTGTACGGGTTGTCAAGCAGCGGCGACGTACGCCGCGACTCGACCTCGACCTCCCAGACGCCCGGCTGCGGGTTCACGTACGAACGCGCGTCGGGGCGGCAGGTGTTGGCCGGGTTGTAGTGCGGGTAGCAGTTGATCGTGGAGCTGTTCTCCATCTGCACGCCGTACGGGTGCAGGCTGATGAACCGGGTCTGGCTGTTCGCGGCCAGCCCGCTCAGCGCCACCTCCAGGGTCCGCGCGCCCTCCGGCACGGTGATGAAGTACGACGTCGAGCTGTTGCGCTGCGTCGAGCCCGAGGCCGAGTAGGCGTAGGTGGGCTTGGCCAGCTTCTCCGCGACGACCACGGTGGCGAGGATCTGCTTGTCGATCCCGACCGTGAGGCGGTCGTCCACCTGGAGGATCGCGCTGTGCACGCCGGCCTTGGCGGCCTTGGCCTGCACCTTGACGGTCACCGGCGTGTTCAGCGGCAGCTTGACCTTCGTGCTGCCGAGCAGCTTGAAGGTGCCGTCGTTGTTCTTCCAGCGCAGCGTGTGGAAGAGCGCGGCCTTGGTGCCGGTGGTGCGGGTGATGACGACGTCGTACGTCCGCGTCTGGCCGGTCTTGAGGCCGCCCTCGCGGTCGTAGACACCCGTGCCGAAGCCCGGGGTCTTGAGGAGGCCGGAGAGGAGCGTGCTGACCGGCGCCTTCACCGCGAACTCATGGGCGGCGACGGCGTTCTTGGCCGAGGCGCGCTCGATGGACTTCCACGCGGCGACCACATTGATCAGACCGGCGCCCTGCTCGTGCGCCTGGAGGTCCGGGATCTTGGTGGCGGTGCTGGTCAGCGCCGTCCGCAGCTTCGCCGGGGTGAGGCTGATCTTCTTCTGCTTGGCGGCGGAGATCAGCAGCGCGCTCGCGCCCGCGGCCTGCGGGGAGGACATCGAGGTGCCCTGGAGCATCGTGTAGCCGGCCGGGAGCTGGTAGCCGGCCTCGGCGACCGGGCCGCCGGGGGCCCAGGTCTGGGTGGTGTTGATGGCCGCGCCCGGGGCGGTGAGGGTCGGCGTGAAGCCGCCGTCCTCGCGGGGGCCGCGCGAGGAGAAGGGCAGCAGCGCGTACTTCTTGGTGACGACGGAGCCGTAGTTCGCGGCCCAGGTCTCCTTGGAGATCGACGCGGCGACCGAGATGACCTTCTCGGCGACGGCCGGGTCGCTGAGGGTGTTGGTGCCGGGGCCGTCGTTGCCGGCCGAGATCACCAGCTGGACGCCGTAGGTGTCGATGAGGCGGTTGTACAGCAGGGCGCGGGCGCTGTTGCCGTCGTTGAGCGGCGGCAGACCGCCGATCGACATGTTGATGATGTCCACACCGCGGTTGACGACGAGGTCGATCATGCCCTCGGTCAGCGCGACGCTGGTGCAGCCGCCGCTCCAGGTGCACGCGCGCGAGGAGACCAGCTTGGCGCCGGGGGCGGCGCCGTTCATCTTGCCGCCGAAGAGGCCGTTGGCGGCGGTGATCCCGGCGACATGGCTGCCGTGGGCGCTCTCGATGACGCCGATGTTCACGTAGTCGGACTTCGCGCCGGCCGCGTTGTAGACGACGTCCTTGCGGATCTCGACGGTGAACGGGATGCGCTGCGAGACCGGGTTGCCCGGGTCCTCCGTACCGAAGTAGCCGATCTGGAAGCCGTCCTTGTACGGCTTCATCGCGGTGTCGTTCGTGAAGTCGCCGTCGTTGTTCAGATCGACGCGTACGGTCCCGTTGGCCGGGTCGTAGAGCACGCCCCAGCTGTCGGTGGTGGTGCCGTTGCGGTTGAGGTCACCCGCCATGTCGCCGCCCAGGGTGGCGGATTCCTTGAACGTGAAGAACTTGTACGAGCCGGCCGGGGCCTTCCAGGTGCGGCCGTCCGCCGTGAAGGTGGGGCCGGTCACCGAGGTGTCCATCCGCAGCCAGGTGCCGTCGCTGTCGACGACCGGGTCCGTCGCGGTCACCCAGTCGACGATCTTGCGCTCGCCGGTGGTGGTCTTCTGGAGCGCGGGGTGGCCCAGGTCGACACCGCTGTCCAGGATGCCGATGGTGACGCCGCGGCCGTCCGCCTTGGGGTTCTGCTGGACGAAGTCGACCGCGCCCGTCTCGAAGGACGGGTTGTACGGGTTCTTCGCCGGGGTCTTGCTGTCCGGCGCGGGGTACGGCACGGAGTTCGCGCCGGACGTGCCGCCCTTGGCGCTCTGACCGGTGCCGTCCGCGTCGGGCCGCGGGTCGTCGAGGAGGATCTCCTGCTTGAGTTCGACGCCCTGGACCGAGGACAGCTTCTGGGCCGCCTTGATCGCGGCCTCCGCCTTCGCGGTGGGGAGCGTGGCCCGTACGTAACCGAGCTTGTCGTACGTCTTGCCGACCACGGAGCCCTCGACGGCGTCCAGTTGGGCGGCAACCTGCTTGGTCGCCCCCGGGGTGGTGGCGACCATCATGGTGACGCTCTTCTCGCCCTCGGCCTTCGCCTGGGCGAGCAGCTCCGCGTTGGCCGTCCCCAGCTCGTCGGGGCCCTGGGACGTTTTCACGGGCGCGGGGGCTGCCGGGTCGTCGGCGCCCGTCGCGGAGAACGCGGGCGTGGCGCCGGCGGCGATCAGCGCCGCCACCAGCCCGGCGGCTGCCGTGACCCTGGCCACGCGTCTCGGCCCGGATATGCGGCTATCGGATTCGGAGGTCATCAGCATCCTGATCCTGTTCGGTGAAGACAGTCCGGATTTCGGTACCGGCTGATCGTTCAGCTTTTCCTACGAACCAGGGATTTGTGGAGAGCTGTTGGGCACGGGATACGGTCATGGCGGAGATCCGCCACGGTGAATCTCCCGCCAACGGGAACCAACCCGACCAAATCCGCTCGGAGTTGGGGCGGTGACCGTCCGTAAGGGGCGGGATCGCGTCACCGCTCACGGCCGGAGGCCGGGCGGCGCCTGCCCGGGTTCAAGCGGGCGCGATCAAAAGGGGCCAACCTCGCACCGACGGTCAACCCCGCCCGTTACGTCCACGTCCTGTCTGCCGAACTGCATTCACGGACAGGGAAGTTGGTCGCATGACAGCCCGCACGATACGTAACGGCCGCGCGGCGCGCGGCACCCGCGGCACCCGTCTCGCCCTCACCGGAGCCCTCGCGGCCGTCGCCGTCGCCGGTACGGCGTTCACCGCCCCGGCGGCGGTGGCCGCTCCCGCGCCCGGCGGTACGGGACCCGGCCACAGCGCCACCCGGAAGGCCCTCGACGCGCTGGTCGAGGAGGGTGTGCCCGGGGTCGCCGCACAGGTGAAGGACGACAGGGGCGTCTGGAAGGGCGCGTCCGGGGTCGGGGACCGTACGACCAACGCGCCGCGCAGGGCCGAGGACCGCTACCGCGTCGGCTCCACCACCAAGACCTTCGTCGCGACCGTCCTGCTCCAGCTGGAGGCGGAGGGCAGACTCGACCTGGACGACACCGTCGACCGCCATCTGCCCGGACTGGTCAGGGGCAACGGCAACGACGGCCGGAAGATCACCCTCCGGCAGCTCCTCAACCACACCAGCGGGATCTACAACTACACCACGGACCCGGGCGTCCTGGCGAAGATCACCGGCGACGGCTTCCTCCAGCACCGCTACGACACCTGGAAGCCCCGGCAACTGGTCGCGGCGGCCATGACCCACGCGCCCGACTTCGCGCCCGGCAAGGGCTGGAACTACTCCAACACCAACTTCATCCTCGCCGGAATGGTCATCGAGAAGACCACGGGCCGCCCGTACGGCACCGAGGTCGAGCGCCGGATCATCCGCCCCCTCGGCCTCCGCGCCACCACCGTGCCGGTCACCGACCCCACCGTGCCGGGTCCGGCGAGCCGCGCCTACTCCACCCTCGGACTCGAACCCTCGGCCCCGGTCCACGACGCCACCGAGCAGAACCCCTCGTGGGCGGGTGCGGCCGGTGCGATCATCTCCGACTCCGCCGATCTGAACCGCTTCTACCGCGCGCTGCTCAAGGGCGAGCTGCTCCCCCGGAAGCAGCTCAAGGAGATGACCACCACCGTGCCCACCCCCGAGGTAGGGCCCTCCTTCGGCTACGGCCTCGGTCTCTACCGGCAGACCCTCTCCTGCGGCACGGAGGTGTGGGGCCACAACGGCGGGATACACGGCTCGTTGAGCACGGCCGTCACCACTCGCGACGGGCGCCACAGCCTCGCCATGAACCTCAACGGTGACTGGGCGGGCGACAGCACGACGGTCCTCGAAGCCGAGTTCTGCGGCTGACCGCTCCCGATCGCCCCGGTGCGGGCGGCCGTCGATCGCCACACGGCCGCCCGCACCCCCGTCGGGCCGCTCCCCGTCAAGTCGCCCCTCCCATCAAGTCGCCCCCTATCTCGGCAGGACCACCACCCGCGCCACCGGATCCCGGTCGTCCGCGGCCAACAGCGCCGTACGGACCACCGTCGCCTGCTGCTCCAGTGACTCGCGCAGCTTCTTCGGCGTGAGATGGACGACCGTGATGCCGAGCCGCTCCAGATGCTCCCGCTTGCGCACGGCCACCGACCACTGCTCGTCGTCGTCACTGTTCCACCGGCCGTCCTGCCGGGGCGCCCGGGTGTCCAGCTCGACCGCGACCGACCGCTCGGGCCAGTACGCGTCCACCGCGCCCAGCCCCGGGCCTTCCGGCAGCCGCAGATCGACGTTCCAGACCGGCTCCGGCAGACCGTACGTCCGCACCAGCTCGTACAGCCGGCCCTCGGCCAGGGTGCGTCCCTCGGCGAGCAGCGCGTCCACCGCGTCCACCACGTACTGCCGCACCAGCAGCCCCGACTGGTTCAACTCCCGCACCACCACGGCCGGTTCGCAGTGGCCGTCGCGGACCGCCTCGGTCAGTACCGCGACCACCGAGTCCGCGTCGGTCAGATGGGCGACCGCGTCCGCCACCGCGCGGGCGACCGGCGCCACCGGCAGACCGCCGATCCGCTCGGGCCGGGGCAGGACATGCGCGCGGATCAGCCGGGCGTAGCCCGTGGAGCGCAGCCGCCGCGTGCGCGGTACGAGCACATCGACCCGGTCGAGGGTGTCCGGCGGGGGAGCGGACACCGAGAAGCCGTGCAGCGCCAGCGCCGCCAGCCCGGTGACCATCGCCGAACCGTACGGATCCGGCGCCGCCGCCCTCGGACCGTCCGGCGGGCCCGGCTGCGCCGGTACGTTCCGGACGGCGCTCGCCGCGCCGGGCCGGCCCGCGTACAGCAGCGCCCCGCGCAGCAGCTCCTCGGCGGTCGGCGCTTCCGTGTGCAGCAGATAGACGCCCGGCAGCAGTTGCTGCCAGGGGCCGCCGGGCCGGCACTGCGCGGCGGCCCGGCCGCCCGGGACGCCGAGGGCGCGCAGCTGCGCGAGGGAGAGCACCCGGCCACGCGGGTCGCCGGCGAGCCGGACGACGGGGAGGGGGAGGCCGGCGGGGCGGAGGGAGAGCGGGGAGTTGTTCTTCATGTCCCGGGATCTGCCCCGCCCGCACCGCTCCTCAACCTCTGTAACCGATTCATCGACAAAACCGGACAAGCTCGTACTAAAGTAAGGGCGTTCGACTGCCGATCAGACAGGCCGACAGACAGCCCGTCTTCCGGTCCGGCGATGCCGCCGCGTCACGCGCTCGCCGCGTCGCACTCCTGCCCCCGGAGCGTCCGCGCCAGATCGTCCGTGGCCTCCAGCACCAGCCTGCGCAGCGCCGGAGCCGCGTCCCGGTGGCCCTCCAGCCAGCCCTGCGCGGCCTCCAGCGTCGGCCGGCCGTCCTGGTACGCCGGGAAGAGCCCCTTCACGACATCGATACCGATCTGGATCGAACGCTCCGCCCACACCCGTTCGATCGCCTCGAAGTAGGTGGTGACGTACGGCGCGGTCAGCTCCCGCTGACCCGGCTGGGCGAAGCCCGCGATGGCCGCGCCGACCAGCGCGTTCGACAGCGCGTCCGACTCCACGACCTGTGCCCAGACCTGCGCCTTGACCGCCGCCGAGGGGCGGGAGGCCAGAGTGCGCACCTCATGGCGCTTGCCCGACGCCGTGTCGTCCCGGGCCAGTTCGGCGGCGACGGCCGCCTCGTCGGCGAGCCCGGCGGCGACCAGCGGCCCCAGCAGGGCCCAGCGCAGCTCCTGGTCGACGGTGAGCCCGTCGATCTTCGCCGTGCCGTCCAGCAGCCCGCGCAGCAGCTGGAAGTCCGCGTCCGACACGGCCACCGCGGCGGTGAAGCGGGCCCAGGTCAGCTGGTGCTGGCTGCCCGGCTCCGCGTTCCGCAGCTCGCGCAGGGCGCCCTCGGCCAGCAGCCGGCCGCCCTCCTCGCGCCAGGCCGGCGCCGCGTAGTGGCCCAGCGCCGAACGCGCCCAGGCGTGCAGCATCTGGAGCACACCGATGTCCGTCTCGCGGCCCGCGTGCGCGAGCACCAGCGCGAGGAAGTCCCGGGCCGGCATCAGCGCGTCCCGCGTGAGGTTCCACAGCGCCGACCAGCACAGAGCGCGCGCCAACGGGTCACCGATGTCGCCGAGATGGGCGCGCAGGGTGTCAAGCGACGCCTGGTCGAAGCGGATCTTGCAGTACGTCAGGTCGTCGTCGTTGACCAGCACCAGATCGGGACGCTCGGCCCCGGTCAGCTCCTTGACGACCGTACGCGGCCCGTCGATGTCCGTCTCGGCGCGGGCGAACCGCACCAGCTCCCCGTCGGGCAGCCGCCGGTAGAGACCGACCGCCACCCGGTGCGGCCGGAGCTCCGGATGGGACGCGGCGGCCTCCTGGAGGACGGCCAGCTCGGTGATCCGGCCCTCCGCGTCGTACACGACCTGCGGCGTCAGCGAGTTGAGCCCGGCCGTCTGAAGCCAGGACCGCGACCAGGCCGTCAGATCCCGCCCGGAGGTCTCCTCCAGCGCGGCGAGCAGATCGCCCAGCCGGGTGTTCCCGTACGCGTGCCGCTTGAAGTAGCGCCGGGCACCCGCCAGGAACGCGTCCCGGCCGACGTACGCCACCAGCTGCTTCAGTACGGAGGCGCCCTTCGCGTAGGTGATCCCGTCGAAGTTCAGCTTCGCGTCCTCCAGGTCACGGATGTCCGCCGTGACCGGGTGGGTGGACGGGAGCTGGTCCGCGCGGTATGCCCACGACTTGCGGTTGTTGGCGAAGGTGACCCAGGCATCGGTGTAACGGGTGGCCTCCACGAGCGCGAAGACGCCCATGAAGTCCGCGAAGGACTCCTTCAGCCAGAGGTCGTCCCACCACTCCATGGTGACCAGGTCGCCGAACCACATGTGCGCCATCTCGTGCAGCAGCGTGTTCGCCCGGCGCTCGTACGCGGCCTCCGTGACCTGGCCCCGGTAGATGTACTCCTCGCGGAAGGTCACCAGCCCCGGGTTCTCCATCGCGCCGAGGTTGTACTCGGGGACGAACGCCTGGTCGTACTTCCCGAAGGGGTACGGATAGTCGAAGTGGTCGTGGAAGAGGTCGAGCCCCTGCTTGGTGACCAGGAAGATGTCGTCCGCGTCGAAGTGCCTGGCCAGCCCCTTGCGGCACATCGCGCCCAGCGGGATCTCCAGCACCGTGCCGTCGTCGAAGGTGCGCCGGTAGGAGTCGGTCGCGTAGTGGTAGGGACCGGCGACGACGGCCGTGATGTACGTCGAGATCGGCTTCGTCTCCGCGAACCGCCACGTGCTGTCGGTGTCGGACAGGGTCCCCGCGCCGTTGCTCCACACCGTCCAGCCCTCGGGCGCCGTCACCTCGAAGCGGTACGGCGCCTTGAGGTCCGGCTGCTCGAAGTTGGCGAACACGCGACGGGCGTCGGCCGGCTCGTACTGCGTGTAGAGGTAGACCTCGCCGTCCTCAGGGTCGACGAAGCGGTGCATGCCCTCGCCCGTCCGGCTGTACGCGCACCGCGCGTCCACCACCAGCACGTTCTCCGCGCTGAGGTCCTCCAGGGCGATCCGTGAGCCGTCGAAGGCGGTGGCCGGGTCGAGATCCGTCCCGTTCAGCGTCAGGGCGGTCACGGCCGGCGCGATCAGATCCGCGAAGGTGGCCGCGCCCGGGTCCGAGCAGCGGAAGCGGATCGTCGTCACCGAACGGAACGTCCGGGGTCCGGAGCCGTCCGGCGCGTCGCCGACCGCCGACCGCAGGTCGAGGAAGACCTCGTACCCGTCGACGGACAGCAGACGGGCCCGCTCACGGGCCTCGTCACGGGACAGGTTCTCACCGGGCACGGTCACTCCTTCTCGGCTCGCGTTCAGAGGGTCGTTCAGCAGCCGAAAACGATCCTCGCACGTGCCACTGACACCACGGGTGCGGGAATGCCCGTGGTGCGGAGAGGCGTTCGGGGGAAGAGGTGCGCCAGCAAGCCCCGACCAGTAAGCCCCGACCGGCAAGCCCGGTCAGGGGCAGCCCGATGAGGAGAGACATGTCAGACAAGACGCCTGTGGACTTCTGGTTCGACCCGCTCTGCCCCTGGGCCTGGATGACCTCGCGCTGGGTGCTCGAAGTGGAGAAGGTCCGTGACATCGAGGTCCGGTGGCACGTGATGAGCCTGGCCGTCCTCAACGAGGACAAGGACATCCCCGAGGAGTACCGCGAGGGACTCGCGAAGGCGTGGGGCCCCGTCCGGGTCGTCATCGCCGCGCAGCAGAAGCACGGCGACGAGGTCGTCGGCAAGCTGTACACCGCGCTCGGCACCCGCTTCCACAACCAGGGCGAGGGCGTCACCCGCGAGGGCATCGCCGCCGCGCTCGACGAGGTCGGGCTGCCCGCCGAGCTGATCGACTACGCCGACTCCGACGCGTACGACACCGAACTGCGCGCCTCGCACCAGGAGGGCATCGACAAGGTCGGCCAGGAGGTCGGCACCCCGGTCATCGCCGTCCCCGGCGCCAACGGCGAGCAGGTCGCCTTCTTCGGCCCGGTGGTCACCCCGGCGCCCAAGGGCGAGGACGCGGCGAAGCTCTGGGACGGCACCCTGCTGGTGGCGTCGATCCCCGGCTTCTACGAGATCAAGCGGACCCGTACGCAGGGCCCGGTCTTCGACTGACGTGACGTCTGGAAGGGCCCCCGCGAGTCCTGTCCTCGCGGGGGCCCTTCGTCATGCCGTCCGCCGGTGAAGGTTGAGAAGACGATCACGAGGCAGGACGTCCGGGGGCCGCCGGTCAGGGGGCCAGCAGCAGGCTGTGGGCGCGTTCCTTGGCGGACGCGTAGCGCTTGGCCACGTCCTGCCAGTTCACGACCTGCCACATCGCCTCGATGAAGTCGACCTTCTGGTTCTTGTACTGGAGGTAGAACGCGTGCTCCCAGGCGTCGAAGACCAGGATCGGGACCGACCCCTGGCCGACATTGCCCTGATGGTCGTAGATCTGCTCGACGATCAGCCGGGCGCTCACCGGCTCGTACGCGAGCACGCCCCAGCCGGAGCCCTGGGTGGTCGCCGCGGCCTTCGTGAGCTGCGCCCGGAAGCCGGCGAAGGAGCCGAAGGAGGCGGCGATGGCGTCCGCCAGCTCTCCCACGCCGTCCTCGGCGAGCGGCTCGCCGCCGCCGTCACCGGTCATGTTGTGCCAGTAGATCGAGTGCAGGATGTGGCCGGAGAGATGGAACGCCAGGTTCTTCTCCAGCCCGTTGACCGAGCCCCACGCGGCCTTGTCGCGCGCCTCCGCCAGCTGTTCCAGGGCGTCGTTGGCGCCTTTGACATAGGCGGCGTGGTGTTTGTCGTGGTGCAGCTCGATGATCTGCGGATTGATGACCGGTTCCAGCGCCGCGTAGTCGTAGGGGAGTTCGGGGAGCGTGTAGGGGTGTTCGAGAAGCGTGGCCATGTGTCCGTACCCTCCGGCCTCTTATTGCGCATCTTATGCAACTGCACACTAGCAGCGATAGATCCGCCGTGTGCTTGTGACACCTCCGACAAGGTCCTGACCTCCGCTTTGTCGGCGTCTGACGGTGATCGCCCACGACTGTCTGAACTAACGTCGAACCGTCCCCGCACTCCCGTACGCCCCCGTACACCCCGACGATCGCCGGAGTCCCCATGAGTACTGCTGCCGCCGCTCCCCGTACCGGAGCGGTTCTCGCCGACCTTCTCCCCGCCACCCGCACCCGGGACATCGCCCTGGTGCTGGGCGGTTCCGTGCTGACCGGTCTGGCGGCGCAGATCGCCGTGCCGGTGCCCGGCTCCCCGGTCCCGGTGACCGGCCAGACCTTCGCCGCGCTGCTCGTCGGCGCCGGTCTGGGCGCCCGCCGCGGCTTCCTCTCCCTGGCGCTCTACGCGCTGGTCGGCATGGCGGGGGTGCCGTGGTTCGCCGGCGGGTCCTCCGGCGCGGGCGGCGCCACCTTCGGCTATGTCCTCGGCATGCTGCTCGCCGCCACCGTCGTGGGCGCGCTGGCCCGGCTCGGCGGCGACCGCTCCGTGCTGCGTACGGCCGGGACGATGGCCGTCGGCTCCGCGGTCATCTACGCCGTCGGCGTGCCCTACCTGGCGCTGTCCACCGGCATGTCCCTGAGCGCCGCCGCCGCGGCCGGCCTCGTACCGTTCCTGCTCGGCGACGCCCTCAAGGCCGCCCTCGCGATGGGCGCGCTGCCCACCGCCTGGAAGCTCCTGGGCCGCCGGGGCTGAGTACGCGTATACGTATACGTATACGGAGAGGCGCTCCCCGCCACCGCACAGGGCGGCCGGGAGCGCCTCTTCCCGTAGGACGCCGCTACGCGTTCATGCCTCTCGTGCCACACTTCACCCATGCGCGTGTACCTCGGTTCCGACCATGCCGGCTACGAACTCAAGAACCACCTCGTCGAGTGGCTCACGGCCCACGGCCACGAGCCCGTCGACTGCGGACCCCACATCTACGACGCCCAGGACGACTACCCGCCGTTCTGCCTGCGGGCCGCGGAGCGTACGGCCGCCGACCCGGACGCCCTCGGCATCGTGATCGGCGGCTCCGGCAACGGCGAGCAGATCGCCGCGAACAAGGTGAAGGGCGTACGGGCCGTCCTCGCCTGGAGCGAGCAGACGGCGGCGCTCGGCCGCGAGCACAACGACGCCAACGTCATCTCGGTCGGCGGCCGGATGCACACGCAGGAAGAGGCGACCAAGTTCGTCGAGATCTTCCTCGCCACCCCGTACTCCGGCGAGGAGCGCCACGCGCGCCGCATCGCCATGCTCGCCGCGTACGAGACGACCGGCGAGCTGCCGCCCGTCCCGGCCCACCACCCCCAGCCGGAGAACTGAGACCGACCGGTCCGACCCGCCCGTGCCGCCGGGCCCCGGAATCGCGGAATCGCGCCGGGCCCGGCGGCACAGCCATGTCCGGCCCCGCCACCCCACGTCAGAAAGGCAGGACCCCGTGCCCGAGGGGCATACGATCCACCGCCTCGCCCAGGACCATCTCGCCCGCTTCGGCGGCAGGACCGTCCGCGCCCGCAGCCCGCAGGGCAAGTTCTCCGACAGCGCGGCGCTCCTGGACGGCCGGGTGCTCGACACGGTGGACGCCCACGGCAAGCACCTCTTCCTCGGCTTCGGGGACACGGGCTGGGTCCATATCCACCTCGGCCTCTTCGGCAAGGTCGGCTTCGGTGACGCGCCCGCCCCGCCGCCCACCGACACGGTCCGGCTGCGCCTCGGCTCCGACACGGCGTACATGGATCTGCGCGGCCCCACCACCTGCGCCCTGATCACCGAGCCCGAGAAGCGCGCGATACACGACCGCCTCGGCCCCGACCCGCTGCGCGCCCGCGACGACGGCACCGGCGACGACGGCGAGAAGGCGTGGGCGCGCATCTCCCGCTCCCGTACGACCGTCGCCGCGCTCCTCATGGACCAGAAGGTCATCGCGGGCGTCGGCAACGTCTACCGCGCCGAGGTCCTCTTCCGGCACGGCATCGACCCGTACCGGGCGGGAAAGGACCTCACCCGCGCCGAATGGGACGCGATCTGGGCGGATCTGGTCGCGCTGATGCGCGAGGGCGTACGGCACAACCGCATCGACACCGTCCGTCCAGAACACACCCCCGAGGCCATGGGCCGCCCGCCCCGCGTGGACGACCACGGCGGCGAGGTCTACGTCTACCGCCGGGCCCGGATGGCCTGCCTCCTGTGCGGCACCGGCATCCGTACGGAGACCCTCGCCGCCCGCAACCTCTTCTGGTGCCCGGGCTGCCAGGACCGCTAGCGGCGGGCCATCAGAACCCGTGCGGCAGCCAGGGCGCCACGTCCGAGCCGAACGCCGCCGACGCCTCCGCCAGCGCGCCCCCGCGCAGCTCCCGCACCCGCCCGGCGCCCGCCAGCGCGGTCAGCGAGGTGCCGCCCAGATAGGCCGCCCCCAACTCCCTTACGGAGAGCGCCAGTTCAGGTTGGTCGCCGGTGCGCTCGCAGGACGCGCCCTTGCTGTCGCCGCTGAGCCGCCACGTCCCCTCGTTCCACGGGCAGAACGAGTCCTCGACCGCGAGGACCACATCCACCGGGGTGCGGTACGTACGGGCCTCCAGCGCCGCGCCGACCTCCACCGGCCGCAGATACAGCTCGTCCCGCAGGCGCAGCCCGCACCGGCGGACATCGGAGACCAGATGCTGGATCGGGTCGTCCGGCGGCCGGTTCCCCGCCCGTACCGTCGTGGTCAGATCGATCCCGAAGAGAAAGTCCCAGAGCGCCCTGTACGCGGCCGGGTCGCGCGCGTACAGCTCGTCCAGCTCGACGACCCCCTCGGGAACCGCCTCCTCCCACACCGCCCTGGTACGGAACAGCGTGAACCCGACCACCTCGCCGTGCCGCTCCGCCAGCACGCACTGGAGCGCCGACACGCCGTCCTTCGGCTTCCCGCCCCCGACCACGGGCAGCCGCTCCCAGCCGGGCCGCCGCGCGAGCATCCCGGGCCGCCCCGCGAGCTGTGCGGCGTAGACCGCCTCGCACGCGTCGCGTACGGCCGGGTCGTCCGGCTTCACCCGGCGCAGACGTACATCGTGCGACCCGTCCGATGCCTCACCCGCCGCGGGCGCGGTGATCCGTACCCGCGACGTGTCGATCTCCGCCGACAGCCGCCGCGCGGCCAGGTCGTAGCCGAACCGGCCGTAGATCGCCGGCTCGGACGCCGTCAGCACGGCGAGCGGCTCGCCCCACGCACGCACATCGTCGAGCTGGCGCCGCATCATCGACGTCAGGATCCCGCGCCGCCGGTGCGTCGCCGCGACGCTCACCATCGTCACGCCCGCCGCGGGCACCAGCGCGCCGCCCGGTACCGAGAGCCGGAAGCTGTAGGCGCCCGCCGTGCCGACGCACTCCTCGCCGTCCCAGACACCGACCGAGCGGTCGCACTCCGTCAGGTCCCGGAAGAGCGCGCGCTCCTCGTCCTGCCACGGGTTTCCGCCGAACGCCAGCTCCAACGTCCCGAACCAGCGCTCCCATTCGGACGGTTCCAGTACTCGCAGCTCCGTAGTCATATGCCATCAGTACCAGGGGTACGACAACAGGGCGACCCGATTTCGAACGCAATGTCACGGGGGTCCCCTGCACGCCACCCGGGCGGATCGATAGGGTCCACAACAATGGCCGGTATCGCGAGAGCGGATTCCTACTCGGCCCGGCTGCGCATGAGGCTGCACCGGGTCCGCACCGGCGTGCGCAAATCCGGGGTCGACTACTTCCGCGGCGACGGCTCGGACTGGATCGCCCTCGTCGGTCTCCTGCTGACCGTCCCGGCCATCGCCCTGGCCACCATCGCGGTGCCCGTCTGGTGCGCGCCCTCGGCGCTCGTCCTGCCGATCGTGGCGGGCGGACTGCTGCTGCGGCCGGCCAGCCTGCTCAGCCTGTACGCCGCCTCGGCCGCCGCGCTGATCATCGAGTCGATGGTCCTCGGCCCGTATCCGGACGGCCCCGCCCGGGTCACCCCCGGCACGGTGCTCGTGGTGGCGGCCTGCGGGCTCTTCGGGCTGCTGATCGCCCAGTTCAGGGCCCGGGTCGGCGTGCCCTGGCGGCGCGGCGGGACGATGCTCTTCGACCTGCGCGAACGGATCCGGGTCCAGAGCTCGCTGCCCTGGCTCCCCAAGGGCTGGCACCACGAGATGGCGCTGCGCCCGGCCGGCGGCCAGTCCTTCTCCGGCGACTTCGTGGTCGCGGCCCGCACCAACGGCGGCCGGTCCCTCGAAGTCGTCCTCACCGACGTCTCCGGCAAGGGCATGGACGCGGCCTCCCGGGCCCTCCTGCTCTCCGGCGCCTTCGGCGGCCTCCTCGGCTCCCTCCCGCCGCACGGCTTCCTCCCGGCGGCCAACGGCTATCTGCTCCGGCAGGACTGGGACGAGGGCTTCGCCACCTCCATCCACCTCGTCCTCGACCTCGAATCCGGCGACTACGAACTGCTCTCGGCCGGCCACCTCCCCGCCCTCCAGCTCCACGCGGGCAGCGGACGCTGGGAGGAGAAGTCGGGCGAGGGCCCGCTGCTCGGCGTCTACGACGGCGCCCAGTTCGACCCGGTCAAGGGCTCGCTGCGCCCCGGCGACGTGCTGATGCTCTTCACGGACGGGCTGGTCGAGGCCCCTGGACGGGACCTGGACGAGGGCATGGACCGGCTCACCGGCGAGGCGGACCGCTATGTCGTCCCGGGCTTCGAGGGCGCGGCCTGGCATTTGATCGAGGCGGTCGCCAAGGACGTCAACGACGACCGCGCGCTGCTGCTGATCTGCCGAGAGGCGTGAGCCGGACATAGTTCGCCCCACCGGCGGGGGAGAGCCGGTGGGGCGGGGTTGGCGCCGATTCCAGGACGCTCGGGGGCGGGGGTGCGGGCGGTGCGGGACCTGCCGTGCGGGCGCGGTGGTGGGTAAGGGCATCGGAATCAGTGCGTCACCGATGCCTCCGCGTCCTTCTGCGGGTCCTTGGCGGCGGGTGGTGGTTCTTCCCGTACGGGAGTGTCCCCGTCGCCGCCTCCGCGGCCACCCGGCAGGATCCGGGCCAGCCAGTGCGAGCGGCCGGCCGCCAGCGGTCCCAGGACCGCGAGGACCAGGACGTAACCGGCGATGAAGGGGGCGAGCCGGCTGTCCAGGCCCGCTCCCGCCGCCATCGTCGCCAGGATCAGCGCGAACTCGCCGCGGGCCAGCAGGGTGGTCGAGATATTGGCCGCAGGGGTGGCGCCGAAGCCGAAGATCTTCGCCGCGGAGAGGCCCGCCGCGATGTTCATGAACAGGGTGACCGCGACGGCGATGAGTACGGGCCACACCACCGACGGCAGGTCGCCCGGGTTGATCGACAGGCCGAAGGAGAAGAAGAAGATCGCGCCGAACGCGTCCCGCAGCGGGTGGACGAGCTCCCGGATCCGGTCGCCCGAGGACGTCGAGCCGAGCATCAGACCGACCATGAACGCGCCGATGGCGTCCGCGACCCCGAACCACTCGGAGACGCCGGCCACCAGGACCGCCGCGCCGAGGAAGGAGATGACGAGCAGCTCGTCGTCCCTGGTGTTCATGAGCCGGCCGACGACCTTCGTGCCGTACCGGGCGGCGAGCGCCAGCAGCAGCAGGAAGCCGAACGCCTTCCCGCCGTCCACGAGGGCGGCCCCCGCGCTGTCCGCGCCCGACAGGATCGGCTGGAGCGCGGCGAGATAGAGCGCCAGGAAGATGTCCTCGACCACGATGATGCCGAGGATCGGCTTGGTCTCGGGATTGCCGATGCGCCCCATGTCCACGAGGACCTTGGTGACGATCGCCGACGAGGAGATGCCGAGCACACCGGCCAGGACCAGTGCCTCCGACGTACCCCAGCCCAGGGCGAAGCCGAAGCCGAGCCCGGCGCCCACGTTCAGCAGGAGATAGGCGCCTCCGGCGAGGGCCATCTTGCGGCCGCCCGCCTTGAGGTCGTCCAGATGGAATTCCAGGCCGAGGTAGAAGAGCAGCAGCACCAGGCCGAGGGCGGAGAGCATCTCCAGCTCGTGCGGGTCCTTGACCAGCACGATGCCGGGGGTGTGCGGGCCGAGGAGGATCCCGGCCAGGATGAACAGGGGAATAGTGGGCAGACCGATTCTGCTGCCCAGACGGGCGAGCACGGCGGCGGCGACGAAAGCGCCGCCCATTGCTATGAGGGTCTCTGCGTGTCCGATGGGATCGTTCCTCCGTCGGGTCAAGGGAGCGTCAAGGAATCGTCAGTAATTAGTTTACCAAATGATTTACTGAGTAACTGTCAGATGGGACGGGGTGACCGTTCTGTCATGGGATTGGCGTGAACGTGGCGGCGAGAAATCGTCACCGGGCCACATCTGCGGGGAAGTTGGTGGCACGATGGTCCGAGCGGGAGCTGGACGGACCGACCGAGGGTGTGATCAGTAGTGGCCATTTCACTGTCTGTGGTGGTTCTGTTGGCGGTCGTCCTCGTGGTGCTGATCCGTGGCGGCTCGATCAAGGGAGGGCCGGCGGTCGTCGCGATCCTCTTCGGCTTCTTCCTCGCCTCCACCAACATCGCTCCGTCGGTGAACAACTTCCTGAACTCGCTGGCCGAAACGATCAGCAAGATCAGTTTCTGAGGCTTCCGGGGCTTCCGGGGCTTCCGGGGCCGGAAACGCCTCCGGCCCGACCCGTGGAAGTGAACACACGGATCGGGCCGGAGGCGCTGGAGCGGGCGACGGGAATCGAACCCGCGTAGCTAGTTTGGAAGACTAGGGCTCTACCATTGAGCTACGCCCGCATACGTCGCACCGCAGGTCGAGGACGTGCGGCACGGACAACATCGTAGCGGGTCCGGGGCGTTCGCCGCACACCCGTAAAGCGCCGGTCAAAGATGGCGGCGCGGGGCCTTCAAGCATGTACCCTACGTGTCGCACCGACGGGGTGTGGCGCAGCTTGGTAGCGCGTCCGCTTTGGGAGCGGAAGGTCGTCGGTTCGAATCCGGCCACCCCGACCATCTCTTTCATGATCGCAGCGCACGAGCGCGTTGTGGGCGCCTTCCCGCTTGCGGTTACTATGCAAGCTGCGTGCCCGTGTGTCTGAAGAGTCGCTGAAGAACCGGGCCGATCCGCCGGGGCCGCCGCAGACGCGGTGGGCGCGGCAGAATCCAAGAATCAGCCACCAAGGAGACCGAACCGTGAAGAGCGCCGTGGAGACCCTGAACCCGACTCGGGTTCGGCTCACAGTCGAGGTGCCCTTCGAGGAGCTCAAGGACAGCCTCGACGCGGCGTACAAGAAGATCAACCAGCAGGTCACGGTGAAGGGCTTCCGCAAGGGCAAGATCCCGGCCCGGATCATCGACCAGCGGTTCGGCCGTGGTGCTGTGCTGGAGGAGGCCGTCAACGACGCCCTCCCGAAGTTCTACACCGAAGCGGTCAACGAGGGTGAGCTGAACGTCCTCGGCCAGCCCGACGTCGACATCAAGGAGCTGAAGGACGGCGAACTGCTCTCCTTCACCGCCGAGGTCGACGTGCGTCCCGAGATCGAGATCCCGGACTACTCCGGCATCGCGGTCACCGTCGACGCCATCGAGGTCACCGACGAGGACATCGAGAAGTCGGTCGAGCAGCTCCGCGACCGCTTCGCCTCGACCAACCCGGTCGAGCGCGCCGCCGCCGACGGTGACGTCGTCACGGTCGACCTGGAGGCCAAGGTCGACGGCGAGGTCCTGCCCGACGGGGTCGCCGAGGGTGTGCAGTACACCATCGGCTCCGGTGAGCTGCTCGACGGTATCGACGAGGCCGTCATCGGCCTGGAGGCCGGTGGCGAGGCCACCTTCACCTCCGAGCTGAAGGGCGGTGCCGCCGAGGGCAAGTCCGCCGAGGTGACCGTCAAGGTCAGCCAGGTCGCCGCCCGTGAGCTGCCCGCGCTGGACGACGAGTTCGCGCAGCTGGCCAGCGAGTTCGACACCCTCGACGAGCTGAAGGCCGACAGCCGCAAGCGGCTGGAGACCAGCAAGCAGTACGACCAGGCCACCCAGGCCCAGGAGCGGGTCCTCGACGCGCTGCTGGAGCTGGCCGAGGTCCCGATCCCCGAGAAGCTGCTCGCGGAGGAGATCAACACCCGCAAGCACAACCTCGAGCACCACCAGCTCGGCCAGATGGGCCTCGACCTCGCGAAGTACCTGGAGATCCAGGGCAAGACCGAGGAAGAGTTCGACGCCGAGACCAAGGAGCAGGCGGAGAAGGGCATCCGGACCCAGTTCATCCTCGACGAACTGGTCAACAAGGAGAAGCTGAACGTCAACCAGGAGGAGCTCACCGAGCACCTCATGCGGCGCGCGCAGTCCTCCGGCATGTCCCCCGACCAGTTCGCCCAGGCCGTCGTCGAGGGTGGCCAGGTGCCGATGCTCGTCGGCGAGGTCGCCCGCGGCAAGGCGCTCGCCGTGGTCGTCGAGGCCGCCACGGTCACCGACACCAACGGTGAGGTCGTCGACCTGGAGGACGAGGAGGCCGACGAGATCACCGAGGCCGCCGCCGAGACCGTCGAGGCCGTCACCGACGCCGCCCCCGCCGCCGAGCCGGCCGTGGACGCCGCCAAGGACGAGGCGAAGGACGACGCGAAGGACGCGGCCAAGGACGAGAAGGCCGGGGCCTGAGCGATCCCGCTCCCACCGCCAGGACGGGCCCCGGACGCGACACGCGCCCGGGGCCCGTCCTGTCCCGCTCCGGCGGTCCCGTGCCCGTACGGAGCCCTCAACTACCTTGCGCTCCCAGCGAACAGTCACGGAAGCGGGATGGCGCCCGCCGACCAGCGCGTTAGGGTCCATGAATACGAGGGCAGGGGAGTCTCCCGTCCCCGGTACGAAGACGCTGAGACGGCCGAAGCCGTCAGAGACGAGCAGGTGTATACGTGACGAATCTGATGCCTTACGCCGCCGATGTGCCGTCCCTCGGTGGCCTCGGCGACCAGGTCTACAGCCGACTGCTTGGGGAGCGGATCGTTTTCCTCGGCCAGCAGGTCGACGACGACATCGCCAACAAGATCACGGCGCAGCTCCTCCTCCTCGCGGCCGAGCCCGAGAAGGACATCTACCTCTACATCAACAGCCCCGGTGGTTCGGTCACGGCCGGCATGGCCGTCTACGACACCATGCAGTACATCCCGAACGACGTCGTCACCATCGGTATGGGCATGGCGGCCTCCATGGGCCAGTTCCTGCTGACCGGCGGCACGGCGGGCAAGCGCTTCGCGCTGCCCAACACCGACATCCTGATGCACCAGGGCTCCGCCGGAATCGGCGGTACGGCCTCGGACATCAAGATCCAGGCCGAGTACCTGCTCCGTACGAAGAAGCGGATGGCCGAGATCACGGCCCACCACTCCGGCCAGACCACGGAAACGATCATCCGTGACGGCGACCGCGACCGCTGGTTCACGGTGGAAGAGGCCAAGGAGTACGGCCTGATCGACGAGATCATCTCCGCTGCTTCGCACGTTCCGGGCGGCGGCGGCACCGGGGCCTGACCCCCTCTCGCCCCGCAGCAGCCCGTCGGCCCACTCGAACGCCACAGGATGGTGAACACCCACATGAACAACTACTCCGCGAGCGGCCTCTACTCCGGCCCTCAGGTGGACAACCGTTACGTCGTGCCGCGTTTCGTGGAGCGCACCTCTCAGGGCGTGCGCGAGTACGACCCGTACGCGAAGCTCTTCGAGGAGCGCGTGATCTTCCTCGGCGTGCAGATCGACGACGCCTCCGCCAACGACGTCATGGCGCAGCTGCTCTGCCTGGAGTCGATGGACCCGGACCGCGACATCTCGATCTACATCAACAGCCCCGGCGGCTCGATGACGGCCCTCACGGCCATCTACGACACGATGCAGTTCGTGAAGCCGGACATCCAGACGGTCTGCATGGGCCAGGCCGCCTCCGCCGCCGCCGTGCTGCTCGCCGCCGGTACCCCCGGCAAGCGCCTCGCGCTGCCCAACGCGCGGGTGCTCATCCACCAGCCGTCCAGCCAGACGGGCCGCGAGCAGCTCTCCGACCTGGAGATCGCGGCCAACGAGATCCTCCGCATGCGCGCGCAGCTGGAGGACATGCTGGCCCGGCACTCGACGACGCCGATCGAGAAGGTCCGCGACGACATCGAGCGCGACAAGATCCTCACCGCCGATGACGCGCTCGCGTACGGCCTGGTCGACCAGATCGTGGCGACCCGCAAGACGACGGCCGCCGCAGCGGCCGCCTGACACACCCGGCGCCCTTGGCGCGGGCCCTCACACCGGTCGTCGGAGATCCGCGACCATGTGAACCGCGCCAAGGGGGGCCCGAACGGGGGCCCGGGCAAGGTACCGTCGGATATGAGGCACAGGAGCCGCTGAACCAAGCTGCTCCCAGGCGAAGGGGAAGCACCTCGTGGCACGCATCGGTGATGGCGGCGACCTGCTCAAGTGCTCGTTCTGCGGCAAGAGCCAGAAGCAGGTGAAGAAGCTCATCGCAGGACCCGGTGTCTACATCTGCGACGAGTGCATCGACCTCTGCAACGAGATCATCGAGGAGGAGCTCGCCGAGACCTCCGAGGTGCGGTGGGAGGAACTCCCCAAGCCGCGCGAGATCTACGAGTTCCTTGAGGGCTATGTCGTCGGGCAGGAGCCCGCGAAGAAGGCCCTCTCGGTGGCGGTCTACAACCACTACAAGCGCGTTCAGGCCGGCGAGAACGGCGGCGGTTCGGGCCGCGACGACGCGATCGAGCTGGCCAAGTCCAACATTCTGCTGCTGGGCCCCACCGGCTCCGGCAAGACGCTCCTCGCGCAGACGCTGGCGCGCATGCTGAACGTACCGTTCGCCATCGCCGACGCGACGGCGCTGACGGAGGCCGGCTATGTCGGCGAGGACGTCGAGAACATCCTGCTCAAGCTGATCCAGGCCGCGGACTACGACGTCAAGAAGGCCGAGACCGGGATCATCTACATCGACGAGATCGACAAGGTCGCCCGCAAGAGCGAGAACCCGTCGATCACCCGCGATGTCTCGGGCGAGGGCGTCCAGCAGGCGCTGCTGAAGATCCTGGAGGGCACCACCGCCTCCGTACCGCCGCAGGGCGGCCGGAAGCACCCGCACCAGGAGTTCATCCAGATCGACACGACGAACGTCCTGTTCATCGTGGGCGGCGCCTTCTCCGGACTGGAGAAGATCATCGAGTCCCGCGCGGGCGCGAAGGGCATCGGCTTCGGCGCCACGATCCGCTCGAAGCGCGAGGTCGAGGAGAGCGACCAGTTCCAGGAGGTCATGCCGGAGGACCTGGTGAAGTTCGGGATGATCCCCGAGTTCATCGGCCGTCTCCCGGTCCTCACCTCCGTCCACAACCTGGACCGCGAGGCGCTGCTCCAGATCCTGGTCGAGCCGCGCAACGCGCTGGTCAAGCAGTACCAGCGGCTCTTCGAAATCGACGGTGTGGAGCTGGACTTCGACCGGCCGGCCCTGGAGGCCATCGCCGACCAGGCGATCCTGCGCGGCACCGGCGCGCGCGGGCTGCGCGCCATCCTCGAAGAGGTCCTCCAGTCGGTGATGTACGAGGTGCCGTCCCGCAAGGACGTCGCCCGGGTCGTCATCACGGCGGAGGTCGTCCGCGACAACGTCAACCCGACGCTGGTGCCGCGCGAGCCGCGCATCGTGAAGAACGACGGCCGCCACGAGAAGTCCGCGTAGCGGATACGCGTAGACGTCACAGGGGCGGGGGGGGGGGGGGGGCCCCCCCGGCGCCCCCGGGGGGGGGGGGCGGGGGGGTGGTGGTGTGGGGGGGGGGTGGTTTTTTTGTTCGGCGCCGGGG